>JARIDA010000081.1 GCA_029257065.1 Tissierellaceae bacterium
TAATTTTAGTCTCTTCTATACTATTTTTAGTGTCCTGCAATCAAAATGAGGATTCTTCAAAAAAGATAAGTTTAGATTTTTTAAACACACCAGAAAAATTAGTAATTCATAGTGGTGGGCAACTTGATAAATTGGAAAAAATAGAAGATAAGGCAAATGAGAGCGTTAAATCTCTTAATGAAAAATATGATGATATTTCAAAAATATCTGAAAAAGATTTAAAAATACAAGAAAAAATCAATAATGAGATAATGGATGTATTGAGTTTAGGTGAAGTGATTAAAGATAAAGACATTATAAAAAATGTATTTGAGCAACTTAAGGATCTTGAGGGACATTATATTGACTCTTGGGATAATAATATTATAGCTAAGATTTACCTAGTAGAAGCTCCGGAAACAGAGTCAATAGTTTCATTGAAAAACTCTTATATTAGAATGTTAATACTACTAGAAGAAGGCACTATAATAGTATCTAAAAGCATAATGTCCGAGTCTGAAACTGGTCTTAATCCAACCGGACAGATTGAATATATTGAAGTTAAACTTCCTAAAAAATTAAAAAGAGAATTAGAAAAACTTGCTAATATTTAAAATATAGGAGGTTATTATATAGAAACTTCTCTAATTAAAGATGCATCAATATTTGAATTCTTATGGGCTTTTATATTTATTATATTCATTATAATTTTTATATATAATTCAATATCTAATTATATTAATTTTAACTAAGAATAAAGCTTATTAATGCAATGAAAAGCTATAAATATTATATAATATTTATAGCTTTTTCATATTAATGAATAAAAGTATCCATATAACAGTCTATATCATTTTACTATATATAAATTTAGTGATAAAATAGAGAGGAATGCAAAAAAATAGGAGGCGTGAAAATGATATCTAAAGAGGATATAAAAAAGTTAGAAGAAACTTCAATGATAAAGTTCGAAGGTAAGGAAAAGCAAGAAATTATTAAAAAAATTGAAGAATCTTTAAGTAGAATCCAATGTTTAGAAGAAGTGGATACAGAAGATGTTGAACCTTTATATCAAGTCTTCGACTATAATCAAAAATTAAGAGAAGACAAATACAATGAAGAGATGACTTTGACAAGAGATGAAGTTTTACAAAATACAGAAGAAAAAGAATACGGATACTTTAAGTTATTAAATATAATGGACTAGGTGGTGAAAAAATGGAAATATTAAAATTAACAGCTTTAGAGATTAGAGAAAAGCTTATTAATAAAGAGATTACAGCTTTAGAAATTACAGAGACTTATTTGGATGAGATTAAAAAAGATAAAAATTCCTTAAATGCTTATATTACATTAGATGAAGAAGGAGCAATAAGTTCAGCTAAAAAGCTTGATGAAAAAGTTAAAAATGGAAAAAAGTTAGGTAAACTGGCAGGGCTTCCAATTGGAATAAAGGATAATATATCAACCAAAGGATTAAAGACTACCTGTGGATCAGAGTTTTTAAAGGATTATATCCCACCATTTAATGCTAGTTTAATTAAAACAATAAAAGAAGAAGATGGAATTATTTTAGGAAAGAACAATTTGGATGAATTTGCAATGGGTTCATCAACAGAGTCTTCCTATTATGGAGTGACAAGAAATCCATTGGCAATAGATAAAGTTGCAGGAGGTTCTTCAGGAGGATCTGCAGCATCAGTTGCAGGAAACCAAGCCATACTATCTGTAGGAACAGATACAGGTGGTTCAGTAAGACAACCAGCTTCATTTTGTAATTTAGTGGGAATTAAACCAACTTATGGAACTATTTCTAAATTTGGAGTAGTACCAATGGCAAACTCCATGGATCAAGTTGGAGTCTTTGGAAGAAATGTAAAAGATGCTGCTATGTTTTTAGATGTTTTAATGAAATATGATAAAAATGATTCAACTAGTTATATGGATACGGGGAAAATTTTAAGAAATTTAGACCTGAATGAAGAGGTAGATTTAAAGGGAGTTAAAATTGGTATTCCGAGAGAGTTTTTAAAATGGGAATGTGATGAAGGTATTAAATTGAGATTCCGTGAAGGGATAGAAATATTAAAGTCATTAGGTGCAGAGATACATGAATTAGATATGCCATATTTAGAATATGGAAATGCTTGTTATCATGTCCTGTCAACAGCAGAAGCAAGTTCTAATTTAGCAAGATTTGATGGGATTAGATATGGACATAGAACAGAAAACTATGAGGATTTAGACGAGTTGTATACAAATAGTAGAACAGAAACTTTTGGCTTTGAAGCTAAGAGAAGAATTACTTTTGGAACATATCTACTTACTGGAGAAGAGAGAGAAAAATACTATATTAAATCTTTAAAAGTTAGAAGACTTATTAAAGAGGATTTCGAAAGAGCTTTTAAAGAGTATGATTTATTAGTTTCACCAACAACACCAAATCTACCATATGACATAGGAATAGAGTCAAATGGTACTAAAAGTATGTATGATGGTGATAAATTTACTATACCAGTTAATTTAGCAGGACTTCCTGCAATAACAGTTCCGTCTGGAAAAGTAGATGGACTTCCAACGGGAATTCAAATTATTGGTAATATGTATGATGAAATGAGCTTGATTAAAGCAGCATTAGCATTTGAAGGAGGTATAAAAAATGGGATATAAAACAATTATAGGTTTAGAAATCCATACAGAATTAATGACTGAAACCAAAATGTTTTGTGGATGTACCAATGAATTTGGTGGACAAGCTAATACACATTGTTGCCCTATTTGTATTGGACTTCCTGGAACTATGCCTAATATAAATAAACAAGCCATAGAATTTGCTATTAAATCTGGAATTGCATTTAACTGTGATATAAATAGAAATACTAGAATGGACAGAAAACATTATCATTATGTGGACCTTCCAAAAGGATTTCAAATTTCACAGGATGACAATCCATTATGTGTAAATGGATATGTGGAGTTAGAATTGGAAGAGGGAATAAAAAAGATTGATCTTGAAAGAATTCATTTGGAGGAAGATACTGGAAAGTTAAACCACACAGAATCTGGTGAAACATTAATAGATTACAATAGGGCAGGAGTTCCACTTATAGAGATAGTGACTAGACCAGATATGAATTCAGCTGGAGAAGCTAGGTTGTTTTTAGAGAATTTAAGATCCAGACTTAAATATTTAGAAGTATCTGATGTTAGGATGGAACAAGGTTCTTTAAGATGTGATGTTAATATAAATATTATGAACGAAGAGACTGGTGTGAGATCCAATATATCAGAAATAAAAAACTTGAATTCATTTAGAGCAGTTGAAAGGGCAATTGAAGCTGAAGAGAAGAGACATAGACAGCTTTTAGAAATGGGAAAAAATACTATTCAAGATACTAGAAGATGGGATGAAGCAGTTGGAGAAACGGTTTCAATGAGAGAAAAGGGAGAATCTCAATATAGATATATTCCTGATAGTGATATTGCACCAATAGAGATTGATGAAGAATGGATAGAAGAAATAGAATCCAACTTACCTGAGCTTCCACATATTAAAAAAGAAAGATTTATAAGTGAATATGGACTTTCTGAATATGATGCAGAAGTATTAACACAATCAAGAGATTTAGCCATATTTTATGAATCAACTACTGAGTTAATCCAAGATTATGAAATGGTTAGTAATTGGGTTATGGGAGATGTATTAAGAAGACTAAATGATGAGGAATTAGAAATTGGAGAAACTCCATTGACATCTGAATATTTAGCAGAACTACTAAATTTAATTAAAGATGATGAAATTAGTAATAATGCGGGTAAAAAGATTTTAAGAAAAGTCTTTGAGACGGGAAAGGATCCTAAAACTATTGTTAAAGAAGAAGGCTTAAGTCAAATAAGTGATGAGTCTGCACTTCTAGAAATGATAGAAAAAGTTTTAGATAATAATCAACAGTCCATAGAAGACTATAAAGCTGGAAGAGATAGAGCATTAGGATATCTAGTTGGACAGGTTATGAAAGAATCAAGAGGACAGGCAAATCCACAAATGGTTAATGAGAAACTTAAAGAAATTTTAGAGACTAAATAGAGATTAGGAGTTCGAGAGAACTCCTTTTTTTATTGTTTTTATAAAACAACTTGACATAGAGAGAAAATTTAAATAGAATAGAAGAAATATAAAAGAATAGAAAAGAGAAATGGAGTGATATTATGAGAGAAAAACTAAGAGGTTTGTCTATAACGACAAAAGTTTTATTAGGACTATTATTAGGTGCAATTGTAGGAGTTATTACATATCAATTACCAGAGTCTGGTTTTAAACAAGCATTTTTAATTGACGGAGTTTATACTTTTATGGGTCAAGTGTTTTTAAGAGGAATAATAATGCTGGTTGTTCCATTAGTATTTATATCACTAGTAAATGGAGCATCAAGTATGGGAGACATTCAAAAATTAGGTAGAATTGGGATGAGAACTATGTTGTTTTACCTATCAACAACAGCATTAGCAGTAATAATTGCTTTGACTTTAGGATATTTTTTAAAACCAGGTCAAGGTTTAGACTTACAAGCAATAGAAATAGTAGAGCCTACTATTAACGAAGGAATGCCATTAGTTCAGATTTTATATGAGATGATTCCAAGAAATCCTATTCAAGCAATGGCAGAGGGAAATATGTTGCAGATAATAATTTTTGCTATTATGGTAGGAGTAGGAATGTCACTATTAGGAGAAAAAGCAAGTTTTTTAACAAAATTATTTGAAAGTTTAAATGATTTGATTATGAAATTGGTTGAAATTGTAATGTTGATAGCTCCTATAGGAGTTTTTGGACTTATAGCTGGGACTATGAGCACAGTGGGTTATAAAGCAATTATTCCACTGATTAAATATATTGGAACAGTTTATATTGGATTGGGAATACAAATGTTTCTTGTTTACGGCACATTGCTTAAGGTGTTTACAAAATTTGATAGAAAGACTTTTTATAGGAAATTCACACCAGCCATGTCCATAGCATTTTCAACAGCAAGTAGTGCTGCTACAGTTCCTGTCTCTATGGATATATTGGAAAAAGAAATGGGAATAGACAAAGAAGTTTCAGCTTTCACAATACCATTGGGGGCAACAATTAATATGGATGGTACGGCCATAATGCAGGGAATAGCAGTGTTTTTCATAGCCCAAGTATATGGAGTAACATTAACTTTACCAATGGTTTTAACAGTGGTTTTAACTGCTACATTAGGATCCATTGGAACAGCAGGAGTTCCTGGAGCAGGTACGATAATGTTGTCCATGGTAATTCAATCTATTGGACTACCTTTAGAAGGAATTGGACTTATTATGGGAATAGATAGACTTGTGGATATGGGAAGAACAACAGTTAATATAACTGGAGACGCAGTTTGTACAGCGGTAATTGCGGAAAGAGAAGGCGGAATAAATAGAATATAGAGTTAAAAGTAGAGAATTTAAATTCTCTGCTTTTTTTATTTTTTAGGATATAATCATATGTAGAGTTTTTAAATAAGAGAATAGTAATGTTTGGAGGAGAGTTATGTTAAAGATATTTCATACAGGAGATATACATCTGGGTATGAGATTTAATTCATATGGGGAAAATTCAAGGAAAAAGCTGGTAGAAGCAAGATTTAACTCCTTGGAAAATATGATCAATAAATCTAATGACCTAGGTTCAAATATATTTGTAGTAGCAGGAGATTTATTTAATACGGTAACAGTAGCAAAGAGAGATATAGAAAGAGCAGTTCAGATACTGGAAAAATTTAATGGAAATTGTGTTCTAATTCTTCCAGGGAACCATGATTACGACAATGGAAACACAGAATTATGGAAGGTGTTTAATGGAAATCCAAGTGAGAAAATTCTATTTCTCAATGAAAAGAGAAAATACTATTTAGAGGAATATGATATAAATGCGGTGATATACCCTGCTCCTTGTCATAATAAACATTCTTCAGAGAATGCCTTAGGATGGATAAAAGGGATTGAAGATTGGGATGAAGATGCCTATCATATTGGGATTGCTCATGGAGCATTGGAAGGTTTATCTGCAGATATTGAAGGGGTTTATTATCCAATGACAAAGGGTGAATTGGAAGATATACCAGTACATCTTTGGTTACTAGGACATACTCATGTTCAATATCCACAAGGAGAAGAGATTAGAAATAATAAAATATTTAATGCAGGAACTCCTGAACCAGATGGACTTAACTATAGAGATATTGGGGCAGCTTGGTCTATTACTTTGGAAGATGAAGAAGTAAGAGCTAAAAGAGTTGAAACAGGAGAATATAGATTTATAGACCAAGACTTTTATATTGATATTGAAGAGGACTTAGAAGACTTAAAAGAATCAGTATTGAAGGAAGATCCGGATAAAAAAGTACTCAGATTAAATCTAAAAGGAAATATAAGTGAGGATATTTATAATTCTTTAAGTAAATTTTATGGAGAGTTAGATAGAGAAATTTTTTCACTTATAATAGTAGACGATGAATTGGGAATAAAAGTGGATGATGAGGTAATTGAAAGGGAATTTACAAAAGGATCTTTTCCCTATGAATTCTTAAATTCATTAAAAGATGATGAGGAAGCACTTCAGATTGCATATGAATTAATAAGGAGAGATTAGGATGTATATTAAGTCTTATAGAACAGATAGATTTGCAGGGATTAAAGATATGGAACTAGATTTTATTAATGGACTTAATATTATTTTAGGACCAAATGAATCTGGTAAGAGCACCATTATAAATGGAATGTATTCAGCCCTGTTTAAAGATATTAATATTAAAAAAAATAATAATAAGGATATAGAGTTTTCATATAAATTTATGCCTAGATCCGAAGGAGATACAATAGATAGTTCTCTGGTGCTGGCAACTAAAGAGGGAGACTATTCCATTAAAAGGCAATGGGGTGAAGATAAATCAGTTAAATTAAGAACTCCAGAAGATAATATACTCAGGAGTAGCAAGGGAGTTAAAGAAGCTTTGAATGAAATCTTAGTTTTTGGTGAAACCACATATAGCAATATTGTATTTGCTAAACAAGAAGATTTAAATTCAGTATTGCAGAATATATTGGAAGATTCCAGCTTTAAAAGGGAAATAGGTGACTTATTAAGAAGAGCATTAATGGAACTTGATGGTGTATCTGTTGAGAAAATAGAAGAGGGTATAGATGAAGAATTAGACTCAATATATGGAAGATGGGATATTGAAAAGGGTTATCCTCAAAACAATAGAGGAGTTCATAAACCTTATGTTAATGGTTTAGGTTCTGTTATCCAGAGTTATTATAAAAAAGAAGAATTAAAAATTAAAATGGATAAGGCTAATAGAAGTGAAAAGGATTTTGAAGATATTTCAAATGAGTTGAGTAAAATAGAAGATTTAAGATTGGAATATCTATCTGAAAAGGACAAGTTAGAGGCTTTAGAAGAAGATATAAATAAAAGATCTATACTTGAGTTACAAATAGAAACACTTGATAAAAATTTAGAAGAATTAATGGATATTGTTAAAAAATGGCCAAATATGGAGGATGAAATAGAGCTTTTAGAAAGAGAGAAATCTGAATTAGAAGAAGAAAAATTAAATTTAGAACAGGAAAAAACAAATCTATTAAAGCTGGATAAGAAAATTGAACTTGAAAATAAGTTGAGAGAAATAGAAAAAGCATATAAAGAAATTGAAGGATTTGAAGAAAAATTAAAGGAAATTCCAAATATAGAGATTGAAGATATTGGAGAACTTGAAAACTTAGATATGAAAATTAAAACATCACAAGTCAGTTTGAATGCAGGAGAATTAGTGGCTAGTTTAAATAGGAAAGATATCCCCATATCTATTTCAAGGGATTTTGGAGATATAGAAGAATTTAATTATGGTGAAATTATTAAGGCTGAAAACTCTATTAAAGTAATTGGAGAAGAATTTGAATTTGAAATTAAAATAGGAGAAAGAGATTTTGAAAAGATTCATTTAGAAATGAAAAAATTAAAAGAGAAATTCAGAGAAACACTTAAAAATTTAAATATAGTAAATTTAGAGGAAGGTAAAATAAATAGGGAAAAAATTGAATCTCATAATAGAGAGATTAATTATTTACAGGAGGATATTAAAAGATTATTAGGAGAGGATGATTTAGGGAATATTAAGTCTGAATTAAAAGAATTGGAAGAGATTAAAATTGAAAAGTCAGAAGAAGAGTTAAATAGAGAGTTAGAAGATATTAAAGAGAAAGAAATTCGTATTATTTCACAAAAAAATTTAAAAAGGTCCAGATTAAAAGAATGGATAGAGAAATATGAGGATTTTGAAAGTGTATTTAGTATTGTCGGGGAAAATAGTTTTAATGTTAAATCTAAAAAGTCGGAACTCAAAAAACTTAAATCTTTACCAAAAGAGTTTGAATCTGTAGAGGAATTTAAAGAAAGACTGAGTTTTTTAAAAGGAGAATTAGACAGGCTACAAGGGGAAGTGAAATATTTAAATGAAAAATACTATGAAATGAAAAATGAACTTTTAGATGAGACTTATGAAGAGTTAAAATTACAATCTATAGATTTCGAAAGTGAATTTCAAAGATATTTAAATAGAGGAGAAAAACTCCTTAGAATAAAAGAAGAATTCCAAAAGACAAAAAATAGAATGATATCTAATCCCTTAGAACCATTAATCAAAGAATTCAGTGAGATATTAGCTGTTATAACAGAAGGGAAATATTCTACTCCTAATATAGAGGATACTTTTGAAATAAATTTAGAGAATAATGGAGAAATAATACCATTCGATTTACTTTCAGCGGGAACTTACGATTCAGTTTCTCTGGCATTAAGATTTGCTCTGTTAAAATATCTTTATGATGGAGAAGATGGATTCTTAATATTGGATGATCCCTTAGTAGATTTAGACCCTAGAAGAAAACAAGAAGCTATTAGTCTTATCAAGGAATTTTCAAAAGATTATCAAGTTATATTTACAACTTGTAGCCCAGAAACAGCAAAAAAATTAGGTGGAAAGCTAATAGAGTTATAAACATTTATTTACTTGGACTAAATGTCCAAATATCAGATATAATAGACGGGTAGGATGTAATAGTATTACATCTATATTACAAAAAAAATATTAGATTGACACTTTAAAGAAATTAGTGGTATATTGAAAATTAAGATAGATATAATATGGGAATTTTAGGTTAATGGAGGTAGTTAAATTGCGAAAAAAGAATAGTATAATATATATTCTCTTAATAGCTTTATTTTTAGGAATATCAGTAGATAGTTCTCATGCTATTAGCGATAGGAGTTTAAATATTACTATGAACAAAGAGAGTATGGTGGTAAGGGAAGTTCCAATTATAATGAATGAGAAAGTGGTTAAGACGGATACACCTTCATTTTTATATATCGATAGAACATTAGTACCAGCAAGATTGATTTCAGAGAATTATGGTGCGAAAGTTGTTTGGAATCAAAAGACAGAAACTGCAACTATTAGCCACAATGGAAAGGTAGTAGATTTAAAGATAAATAGTCAAGTAGCTAAGGTCAATGGAAAAGACTATAAACTTGATAAATACTCTACTCCTAGATTAGTTAATTTTGGTGGAAATAGTGCACATACAATGGTACCTTTGACTTTCTTGGTAGAAGAGGTCTTAGGATATGAAACAGATTGGGACTATGAACAAAGAGCAGCATATATAAAAGAAACGGATAAAGTTGTGGAACAAAAACCAGAAATAAAACCAGTTCCAACGCCAACACCAAAACCAAAACCAACACCAGAGGTTGAAAAAAAACCAGTTGTTAATAATTCTGTATTAGATGCAAGCATGGAAAAAAGAAATGGTAATGATGTGATTGTAATTAAAGGAACAGGAAAGGTTAAGAGAAATGTTATTAATTTAAATAATCCTAATCGTATTGTAATAGACCTTATGGAATCAGAACTTAAGGGAGCTACATACAAAAATTTTGATTATACTGTTGGAGTAATAAAATCTGTTAGAATGTCACAATTTATTCCAGATACAAATTACAATGAAAAAGATAGTATAGTTAGGGTGGTTTTAGATATTAGAGATGGAGAAAAATCTCCGAAGGTTAAAATAACTGAGGAAGGAAATAACTTGGTATTAGAACCTGAAAGAAGCTTTTGGGATAATATAGAATTTGATAAAAACTCAAAAACTCTTAAGATAAAGAATATGTCTAACACTAGTTATTCAGTGGATTATGATAAAAGAAAAGATGAAATGAATATATCAGTTCCTAGCAATGCAGTAGGACTTAATTCAGGAAGTGTTAATATATCTGATAGTCTATTGGGAAATCTAGAGATAATAGATAGAGGAAATACTACAAACATTAAAATATTATTTAAACGTGGAGTTAATTATAATGTAACTTCTAGTAATCCAGGCGATGAGATAGAGATTAAATTTTCAAGAGATCAAGAAATAAGGAAGTCAGATAGAATAATAGTTATAGATCCAGGTCATGGTGGAACAGATCCAGGAGCCGTATCATCCTCGGGAACAAGGGAAAAAGATATAGCTTTTGATGTGTCTATGCGAGTTAATAATAAATTAAAATCACTAGGATATAAAACTATCACCACTAGGGATAAGGATATATTTATAACATTAGATAATAGACCAAAAATAGCTAATGAGAATTATGCAGATATTTTTGTGAGTATTCATGCAAATTCGGCTGTTCCAACTGCTAAGGGAATTGAAACCTATGTTCCAAGAACGGTTACAAATCCAATTAAAAAGGAACAGGGAGATAGCCTGGCAAAATTAGTTCAAGAAGAACTTATAAAGGAAACAAAAGCTACTAATAGAGGAGTAAAGCAGGCTAATCATCTTGTTACAAGAAAATCAGATATGGCAGCAATATTAGTTGAAGTAGGTTTTTTAAGCAATCCAGCTGAAGAATCACTTCTGAAAACAGAAGGTTACAGGGATAGGCTAGCAGATGCAGTTGTAAAAGGAATTGAAAGGTATTTTGAAATATATTAGTTTGATTAAAATATAGGAGGTTTCAGATGGAGTATTTACTAGGTTATCTTTTAATATTCACCTCCAGATTGGTTGATGTAAGCTTAACCACTATAAGAACATTATTAGTGGTTAAGAGTATGAAAGTATATGCTGCTATTATAGGATTTTTTGAAATAAGTATATATGTAATGGCATTAAATACTGTAATGAATAATTTGGATAATCCACTAAATCTTTTAACTTATGCATTAGGATTTTCTTGTGGTACTTATGTTGGAATAGTAATTGAAAACAAAATAGCATTAGGTAATCTATCAATTCAAATAGTTCCAAGTAATTCACAAGATAAAGGACTTAAAGCTCTTTTGAGAGAAGAGGGATTTGCAACAACAGTGGTAATAGGAGAAGGTTTACATGGGGATAGAGAAATTTTATTTCTAACTATAAATAGAAAGAGATTAGGAGAAATAAAAGATATAGTTTATGGTTATGATGAGAGAGCATTTATGACTGTTAATGATGTACATTCATTGACAGGAGGCCATTTTACAAGTGGAAGAGCTACAAGCTTGAAAAAATAATCTATACCTCTATATACGATTTCGTATATAGAGGTATTTTTGTGAATAGGAAAAATTTTATTTAAAGGAGATGAATTAGTTGAGTCTAGAGAAAAAACAACTTAGAAATATTAAAATAGAAATGAATTATTTAGATAATCCAGATGGTTCAGTATTAATTCAAATGGGTAAGACAAAAGTAATATGTACGGCAATGATAGAAGATAGGGTACCTTTCTTTTTAAATAATCAAGGAAGAGGTTGGATAACAGCAGAATATTCTATGCTTCCAGGGTCTACAGATAGAAGAAAGGCAAGAGATATAACAAGAGGAAAAATAGATGGAAGATCTCAAGAAATTCAAAGACTTATTGGTCGTTCATTGAGAACAGCTGTAGACATGTCTAAATTAGGTGAAAGAACAATTTGGGTTGATTGTGATGTTATTCAAGCAGATGGAGGAACTAGAACTGCAGCAATAACAGGTGGATTTATGGCTATGGTAATTGCAATCAATAAATTGTTTGAAGAGAATAAGATAAAGACAAATCCAATACTTAATTTTATTGCTGCAGTAAGTGTTGGGATATCTGAAGATGGTGCGATTCTAGATATGTGCTATGAAGAGGATCACAAGGCTATTGTAGATATGAATTTGGTTATGACAGAAGAAAAACAATTTATAGAAATTCAAGGTACTGGTGAAGAGAGAAGTTTTACAAGAGAAGAATTGGATAAAATATTAGATTTAGCAGAAATAGGAATAGAAGAATTAATCCAAATTCAAAAGTCAGAACTAAAGGATTTAAAAATTTTTAAACAATAGGAGAAAATTATGAAAAAATTAATCTTTGCTACAGGAAATGAGAATAAAGTAAAAGAAATACAAGAAATATTAAAAGATATTAATATAGAAGTTTTATCTAAAAAAGAAATAGGATTTGAAGATTTAGAAGTGGTTGAAGATGGAGATACATTATTTGAAAATAGTAAGAAAAAAGCATTAGCACTAGCAAATAAAATTGATTATGCTATAATAGCTGATGATTCTGGATTATTTGTAGATGCACTTAATGATAAACCTGGAGTTCACTCTTCTAGATATGCTGGTGAAGAGGGAAATGATGACAGGAATAATGAGAAACTTTTAAAAGATCTAGAAGAAATAAAAGAAGAAGATAGAACTGCCAGATTCAAGGCAGTAATAACTTTAATTACTGAAGACAAGGAAATCTATGAAATAGAAGGGATTTGTGAAGGACACATTGATTTCCAGCTTAAGGGGAGCAATGGTTTTGGATATGATCCACTGTTTATTCCAGAGGGCTATAGTAAAAGCTTTGGAGAATTGTCTGATGAGATTAAAAATAAAATATCACATAGATATAAAGCTCTATTAGAGCTTAAAGAGAAATTAGAAGAATTAATTAGGAGTTGAATTGGTTGAAAATAGGTATAATAAGCGATACACATGGAAATATTGATAAAGTAGTTAATGAATTTAAGGACTCAGATGTAAATCTTATACTTCATTTAGGAGACAATTCTGAAGATGGAATTATTATAGAAAAAAAATTACAAAGAGAAGTAATAGCAGTTAGAGGGAATTGCGATTTTTATGATAGAAAAAATCCACTGGAAAGAATTATTGAAATTGGTGATAAAAAAATATTTATGACTCATGGTCATGAATATAATGTGAAACGAGAAATGAATACTCTTTATTATAGAGGAAAAGAATTGGAAGTAGATATAGTTTTATTTGGTCATACACATATTCCTTATTTAAATATAGGGGAGAAATTAAAAATATTTAATCCTGGAAGTACATTGTTGCCAAGAGGAAATAGTCCAGCAAGTATTGGGATTATGGACTTTGAATCTGATGGAGTAAATTTTAAAAAGATAGCAATATAAAAAACATTCATAAAGATTGAAAAAGATTTAAATAAATGCTTGACATTAATCTAATCTGATGCTATAATTTTAAAGTGTTGGGTGATGGATAAATCATCCATTAAAAAATATGTGGTGGGTGTGGCCTAGCTGGTTAAGGCGTCAGATTGTGGCTCTGAAGATCGCGGGTTCGAATCCCGTCATCCACCCCATTATCTTTTTAAAACAATAAAATATATGACCCATTAGCTCAGTTGGTATAAGTAGAGAACCAGATTTGTGAATTTAAAATCTGTGTGAATCACTTAGTCATTTGACTGAATAGGAAATCAAGCTATTAGTAGTAAAACAATAAAATATATGACCCATTAGCTCAGTTGGTAGAGCACTTGACTTTTAATCAAGGAGTCCCGCGTTCGAGTCGCGGATGGGTCACCAGGAAACCCAAATATTTGGGTCCATGCGGGAGTGGCGGAATTGGCAGACGCGCTAGACTTAGGATCTAGTGCCTTCGGGCGTGGGGGTTCAAGTCCTCTTTCCCGCACCATATAAAAACTGTAATCTTTGTTTAAAGATTACAGTTTTTATTTATTTAAAATAAATATTTTAGGAGAATAAATATGTTTGAGAAGACTGGTATAGATGAAGCGGAGGATATTTTAAATTGGAAATATGAGGGAATTTATTCATATTATAATATAGAAGAACATGAAAAAGAGTATTTATACAGAACCAATTATCATAATAGTTTTGATGAGAAGGGTGTGTCTGGATTTTTTTGCACTGGATATGAAGCTACAATAGATACGGAATGTAAATTTAACTATGATAGAGAGTATTTAGACATAGCTTTTGGCCTAAGACCTGATCTATGTGGAAAAGGTCTAGGAGAAGCTTATATTAGCTCCATAATGAACTGGTTAAATAGAGGAAAAAACTATAAGGGATTTAGATTAACTGTAGCAAATTTTAATTGGAGAGCTATAAAACTATATAAAAAAATAGGTTTTAAAACGATTAAAGAAGTTAAATCTAAATATGATGGAAAAAACTTTAAAATTATGGTGTTTGATATAGAAAAGGTTGATTAATATAAAAAAATATATACTGACAATATTAATTGTGTTTATAGCTTATAATTATATTCTAATAAGTATACCTATTATAGAAAAATTAAATTTAAAGAGTGAAAAAATAGAGAAAGAGATAAAAATAACCCAAATATCTGATTTTCATAATAATAAATATTTAAAGTCTAAGAGGTTAATAAAAGGTATAGATGAATTTAACCCACATATGATCCTACTAACTGGAGACATTATAGATAGGAGTACAGAAGATTGGAATATTAGTTTAGAATTATTAAAAAAACTTAAGAATATTTGTCCTGATATATATTTCGTCAGCGGAAATCATGAAATGAATAATAGGAAATATCTCCACTTCTTAAAAGATTTAGAATCTATAGGAATAGAAATTATGGATAATAGGATAGAGGATTTAGAAATAAATAGTAATAGACTTAAACTTATAGGCGTGGATTATTACTTTAAACAATATGACTATAAATCTATGATGAAAGATGTTCAAAATGAGAGTTTTAATTTACTATTGTCCCATTCACCAGATAGAATAGTTCCCAGTTTAACTGGAGAGGAAGATTTAGTCTTATCAGGACATACTCATGGGGGACAAGTTAGAATTCCATTTGTAGGAGCCTTAATAGCTCCAGGACAAGGATTTTTCCCCAAATACGATAAAGGACTATATCATATAGGAAAAACAGATTTATATGTAGATAGTGGTCTAGGAAATAGTATGTTACCAATAAGACTTTTTAATAGAGCTCAAATAACTAATATAACTATAAATTGAGAAAATCGAAAAGTTAGTATATAATATAGATAAGATAAAATATGCATCCGTAGCTCAGCTGGATAGAGTAGCTGGCTTCGAACCAGAAGGTCGGGGGTTCGAATCCCTCCGGGTGTACCAGAGAGAAGTTTTACAATGACTTGATTGTAAGGCTTCTTTTTTATTTGATTAAATTTATAATCTGCCGACCAATTGATCTAACTTGATAGAATCACTATTAAAGGATACAATTGTATAAGAGGCTTAAACACTGGATTATAGGAAAAGTTAGATTACATACAAAATTAAAAATAATTTTAAGATATTACATTATAATAGTAAGGAGGAATAGATTTGATTATAGGAATAGATATGGGTGGAACTCATATAGATGGTGTTATTGTTAATGATGGAAAAGTGATAAAGTCCATTAAAAATACTACAGATAGGGAAAATTTATTTACAACTATTTGGACAATTTTAAAGGAGCTTATTGAGGGAATTGATAAGAGTGAAATAAAAAGAATTCACCTTAGTACTACAGTTTCTACCAATGCAATTGTAGAAGATAAAATCTCAAAGGTTGGTATGATAGTCCAAAGTGGGCCAGGAATAAATTATTCATTTGAAAATACAGGAGATATTATAGGACAAATAAGTGGATATGTGGATCATAGAGGTAAGATGGTAAAGGATATTGATATTGAAGAGATTAAAGATATTAAGGGGAGATTTGTAGATGAGGGAATTGAATCCTGTGGAATAATTACAAAATTCTCAACTAGAAACCCAAGTCATGAAATGCGTATAAGAGATGAGATAGAAGCTGACTTTAAGACCAATACAATGGGTCATACAATGTCAGGAAAGTTGAATTTCCCTAGGAGAGTTCACACAACTTATTTAAACGAAGCTGTTAATAGTACTTTTAAGAATTTTGCAGAAAATATTAAAAGATCATTGGAAGAAGAGGAAATTCATGCACCAGTCTATATACTTAAGGCAGATGGTGGAACAATGGATTTAGATACTGCTATTGAAAAACCTGTGGAAACAATACTCTCAGGTCCAGCAGCTAGTTTTATGGGATTAAGTGCACTTCTAAAAGGTGAAGGAGATGGAATACTTCTGGATATAGGAGGAACAACAACAGATATATTTTTCCTGGCAGATGGAGTGCCACTATTTGAACCATTGGGAATAAAAATCAAAGAACATAAGACTCTTGTAAGGGCACTTTATAGTGTTTCTATTGGATTAGGTGGAGACAGTTATATAAGAGTTGAATCAGGAAAGCTTAAAATAGGTCCAGAGAGAAAGGGATATCCAGCAGCTTTTGGTGGAGAATATGCAACACCAACAGATGCGATGGTATTTTTAGGGAAATTAGAAGAAGGAGACAAGGATAAGTCAGAGAAGGTATTATCTAAAATAGCCAGTGAACTTGACTTAACAGTTACTCAATTGTCAGAGAATATATTGGATCAATTAGCAGATATTATAAAAGACAAGATAGATGAGTTGTTAGAAATTATAAATTCAAAACCAGTATATACTGTAAAGGAATTATTAGAAGATGTTAATATTGAACCTGAATTTATAAATATAATTGGTGGACCTGCTAAAGTATTAGCACCAGTTTTAGAGAAAAAGTTTGGAATTAAAACAAATTATCCTTCCAGATATCAAGTTGCAAATGCAGTAGGTGCGGCACTTGCGAAACCAACAATGGAAATCAATATGATTGCAGATACAGATAGAAAGATATTATCAGTTCCAGAAGTAGAGCTTTATGAGCCTATAGATAAAAGTTATAATTTGGAAAAAGCAGAAAATAGAGCCATAGAAATAGTTATAGACGCTGCTATAAATCTAGGAGCAGATAGAGAAAATATAGATGCTGAAATAGTTGAATCCAATAGTTTTAATATGGTAAAAGGATTTTTAGGCTCCAGTAAGAATATAAGAGTTAGAGCACAAGTTAAACCAGGACTTATTTATGAATTAAGGAGTGAAGATTAAATGTTGAAAGCTAAGAATAAATTAGGATTAGTCTTTTTCCCTGCATTTGACTGGGCAATATCTAAAACACATCCAGAGAGAGAAGAGAGACTTCTCTACACACAGGACCAAATCTTTGAAGAAGGTATTGAGGATGTAGACGGAATTGAATTTTTTAATCCAATGATAGCAAAGCCAGAGGATGTTTCCAGAGTTCACTTTGCAGTACCCGATATAGAATCTAGATTGACAGAATCACATTTTATTTCACTAGGAGGTGCAATAAGAGCTTATAAATCAGTTATGGATGGAGAAGTGGATAAATCATTTGCACTGGTTAGACCCCCGGGACACCATGCACATAGAGTGGTTTATGGAGATAGAGGTTTTTGTATAGTGAATATAGAAGCTGTAGCTCTAGAGAGGATCAGACAGGACTATGGAGATATGAGAGTGGCAATAGTAGATACTGATTGTCATCATGGGGATGGGACAGAGGATATTTATTGGAATGATAAGGATACTCTATTTATATCATTTCATCAAGATGGAAGAACACTTTATCCTGGAACAGGTGCTATTGAAGATTTTGGTGGCCCAGCAGCTTATGGATACAATATAAATATTCCACTACCTCCAGGAACTGGAGAAGAAGGATTTTTATATGTATTAGAAAATGTTGTTATGCCAATACTGGATGAGTATAAACCAGATATAATAATAAATTCAGCAGGTCAAGATAATCACTATACAGATCCACTAACCAATATGAATTTTACAGCACAGGGTTATGCAAAGCTAACTGAAAGATTGGATCCAGATATAGCAGTATTAGAAGGTGGATATTCCATAGAAGGAGCACTTCCTTATATTAATTTGGGAATAATACTTGCCTTGGCAGGAATGGATTATTCTAAGGTATATGAGCCAGATTATGATGCGGATAAGTTAAAACAAGATGATAGGATAACTAGAAATATAGAAGAGATTTGTGAAGTTGTTTATAATAGATGGCAATATAAAGATGAATTAGCAGCTGAAAAATTTAAAGGTAAAACAGAGGTAGAGAGAAAGAGACAAATTTACTATGATACGGATGGAATAATGGAAAATCAAACACAGAGATTTACAATTTGTGAAAATTGTTCAGGATTAAATACAATAAACTCTAGAAGTGATAGAAGAGATAATATATTTGCAATAAC
>JARIDA010000103.1 GCA_029257065.1 Tissierellaceae bacterium
GCTATAGCAGACGATAGCAATGAAACTAAGATAATATATCTAATAGCAATGATAACAACAATGGTGATAGCAGTTACGGCTTTATAGGAGGTAACAAATGGAAAAGACTAATTATCAGAAAGTAGAAGGCATACTATATTCTCACTATAGAAGAAAGGTACAGAAACAAAGACTACTAAGGAGAATAACTAATCTAGAAAGTAAGAAGAATAGATTAAAAAGAGATATACATGAAAGTAATATAGACTTCAATGATTCAGTTCCAGGAATAGACTATTCAAAAGATAAGATATCAACTGGATTCAATACAAGTTCATCAATGGAAAGAGATATAGAAATCGGGATAGATAAGTTAAATAACCAATACAAGAGTACACTGAGAGATATAGTCAATTTAAAGAGAAGATTGAGGAATATGGAAGAAAGAATTGATAACATAGATATAGTATTAGTAGAACTAACTGAAGAAGAGCAGCAGTTATTAGATTTAAAGTATGGAGACAGAAAAAGTTACCGACAAATGGAGGATTACCTACCTATGACATTCAGTACTATATCAAGAGTACATAGGAGTATAATTAGTGACTTAAAGAAAGCCTTTTTATAGGGAATATTAGTTCGAAGGTAAAATGTACTATAAATTTTTATAGGATGTGATAAATATATTATTATAAATAAACTTTGGATTTTTAAAATGCTATCATAAATATTAAAGAGTTTACTGAAGTTAGAAAAATAAATGGTAGTGTGATATTATAATAGTACTGTTATTTACAGTTAAATTAGAGAGAGGTTTAAATTATATGGTTCATATGAAGTTATTGGAAAGTGAGTTCTATAAGATTATAAATAGAGATAAAGTGATGGAAGTAAGATTGAATGATGAAAAACGTAAAAAACTAAAAAAGTCTGATATTATTTTTTTTCATAATATCTCAGATTTTAGTGAGGTGGTTAAAGTAAATGTATTGAATAAATATGAGTTTAATACATTTAAAGAATTGTATGATTCTTTTCCAGTTAAATGTTTTGGAGCTAATAATTATCAAAAAGAAGATTTGTTAGAAAATATTTACAATATATATTCTACTAAAGATGAGAGCCTTTATGGAGTGCTAGCTATTGAATTTGAAATAATTGACGAGGAGAGATAAGTATATGGATCCTATAAAACTTAGAAAGTTTTCAGATTTAAACATTCAAGATAAATTTTTTGATAGTTTGAAAAAAGGTTATGATGGCTTTGAAAAATGGTATGCAAAAAAAGTAAATGATGGAGAAAAAGCTTATGTTTTTTTACAAGATGATAATTTAGAAGGTTTTTTGTATTTAAAACCAGAAAATGAAGAGGATAACACGATACAACCAAAATTGCCAAAATTAAAAAGGCTGAAAGTGGGTACATTTAAAATTAATGCACATGGAACTGTATTGGGTGAAAGATTTATGAAAATAATTCTTGATGAATTGTTTGATACTGAGGCCGTAGAAGCATATGTTACTATATTTCCAGAACATGGTCCTTTGATAGAACTTTTTGAGACATTTGGATTTGAATACTATGGTAAAAAAATATCAACTAGTGGGAAGGAGAATGTTTATATAAAAAATAAAACAAAAATGTATAGTGATATATATAAAAATTATCCTAAAATAGATACAAGGCACTCAAATAAAGCTTTATTGTCTATATATCCTGAATTTCACACTACTATGTTTCCGGATTCTAAATTAAATACGGAAAAAAGTCACATAATAGAGGATATTTCAGCTACAAATAGTATTGAAAAGATATATTTAACGGCTGCCAGAAGAATTATAAATTATAAGAAAGGAGATTGTTTAGTAATTTATAGAACAGCAGATGGCAATAAACCGGCAGAATTTAGCGCTGTTGCTACATCAATATACACAATAGTGGAAATAAAGCATATTGATGAATTTGAGAATCAAGATGAGTTTCTAAAATATTGTGAGAGATTTAGTGTGTTTACTGAATCTGAATTGAAAAGATTTTGGTTAAATAAAAGATTTCCATATTTAGTAAAGATGCTCTATAATACTGCATTACCTAAAAGACCGATTAGAAAAGACCTTGCAGATCAAGTAGGTATTAATAGAGATATTCGTTGGACGTTAGTTAATTTAGAGGTAAGTCAATTTGATAAAATAATAGAATTAGGTGAGGTAAATGAAAGTCTTATTATCGATTAAACCAGTATATGTAAAAAGAATATTCAATGGTGAAAAAAATATGAATATAGGAAGAGAATTTTTACAAAAAAAGAAATTAACACTGTCTTAGTTTATGCAACTATGCCAGTAGGAAGAGTTGTTGGTGAATTTATTATTGATGACATAGTAGAAGGAACTCCTAGTGAAATATGGGAAAAGACAAAAGAAAGTGCAGGTATC
This sequence comes from Tissierellaceae bacterium, assembly GCA_029257065.1. GTDB lineage: Bacteria > Bacillota > Clostridia > Tissierellales > Tissierellaceae > JARIDA01. Next base: position 2,416 of record JARIDA010000103.1, read on the forward strand.
GATCAGATTGATTACTTAGAATACTTTTATGAAAAAGATAAAGGATATGCTATTTCTATTTCAAATCCAATCTTATATGATGAACCAAAATTACTGAAAGAAATAAGTAAAAATATAAATGTAGCACCTCAATCTTTTAGATATATTTACTAAAAAGATGTGTAAGGAGGAGATGTAATGAGCAGAAATATTATTTTTTTGAGTGGAGTTCATGGTGTTGGCAAAACAACTTTTGCAGAAGAAGTATCTAGAAAAATATCTAGATTACTTATAGAATCATCTAGTAATTTAATTAGGAAATATAATAAAGAATTAGTAAACCAAGATAAGATAGTTGAAGATATGAATAAAAATCAAAATATATTAGTTGAGGCTGTACAAAAATATTTAAATCAAGAAAGTACATATATATTAGACGGACATTTTATATTGTTGGATAGTGAGTATAATTTTGAAAAAGTCCCAGAAAATATATTTGAACTATTAGAAATAGATTTTATTTTCAATTTGGTATTAGACCCTGAGATTATTATTGAAAGATTAAATAAACGTGATAATAAAAAATATGATATTGATTTTATAAGAAAATTTCAAGATATGGAATTAAATAGGGCTAAGGAAGTATCTGGTAATTTAAAAATAAAACACTTTATTATTGATTTAGAAAACGAAAAAGATATTAATTTGGCGATAAAGAAAGTATTGCAAATTAAAAATCAATAAAAAACATTTTATATTAAAAATATTATGCAACACTATTGCAACACTTATGCAACAAGAAATCTTATTTAGTATGATATAGTTGTATTGTAGAAGAATTGTAAGTTGAATATTACTAATAATCAAATATCAGATTAATAAAAACTATCTCTTAGATTTACTTTAGGAAGGATAATTCTAACATACCTTGATATGTATTGACATATCAATGCAAGCAGTGTATAATTAAATTAAGAGATAGACCTCACCACGCCTCTGATGCAAGCGTACCAGGGTGGGGTTGTATATTTATATAGAGGTGGTTAGTTGAAATTACCAAGTACTTATGAAAATCAAATAAGCAAGTTTATAGAAAGAGGATTACATGTGGAGGATTTTGATGAGGCAATGGATGTCTTGTCAAGAATGAATTATTACTCTGTTACTGGATATTTACATGATTTCAGACAGCTTGATAGTAATGGCAAACTTAAAGAAGAGTATGTTGAGGGTTTAACATTTAATAATATCATAAATATTATAGACTTTGACAGGAAGTTAAGAACACTCCTATTATATACTTTGGAAATTATAGAAAATAACTTAAAAACAAAAATATCACACTACTTCTCGTTTAAGTATGGATCTGATGGATATTTAAAAAAAGATAATTTTAAAAATAAGAGAAGCCATGAAAAAACACTTAAAATATTTGAAAAACAAAAGAGAATAAATAGAGATTTACCTTATATAAAGCACCATTCTAATAAAAGAGATGACAAGATACCTATGTGGGTTGCTATTAATATATTTAACTTTGGGATGGTTTATCACTTTTATAAGAATATGAAGTCGAAAGACCAGAAGCAAATTGCTGATCAAGTTAATACTAGTAAAATCATTTTGGAAAGTTGGATAGAGACATTAAGCAAAACAAGAAACTTAGCTGCTCATAACATGAGGTTGTATAACTTTAAATTAGCATTTACTCCAAGGAAATGTTTTAATAATTTAAGTGACGATTTTCAGCCAACCTATAAGATATATGATATGTTTTTAATATGTAAAATATTTGTATCAAAAGATACTTGGAATAAAGATATATTAGGATTCCTTAGAATGATAATTAATGAATATGAGGATTACATAGATTTAAATAGCATTGGATTTCCAATAGATTGGGAAGAAAAATTAACAATTAAATAAAAATTAACCAAGATGTCTTTTAAAGGGCATCTTTTTTTATGTGGAATTTTAAGAGGTTTGATGCAAAAATTACAATGTTGGAGGTAGAGGAAGAGGTGTAAGAAGATGAAGATCATATGGTTATGGTGTAGAGACTGTAATAAGATAACTGGATACTTAGATAATGATGATGATAATTCAAGTGAATATAAAACATGCACATTCCACGGAAAGCATAGAAGGTTAGAAGTAATAGGTTGCGAAGCTGCAAGTGGTTATATAGTTAAGAAAAGAAATATAAGAAATAGATGTATAGAACCTTTGGAGGAAATAGAAAAGATCATGACAGAAAAGACTGGGATTAAAGAAGTAAATTGAATATTCTCTCTAATGTGATATCATTAAGTTAAAGGAGAGATGAAAATGAAAAGACTAGCGATCGCAATGTTAAGTTTAATGCTATTATTTACTGTAGCATGTGGAGGAGAAGAGCCAGTTGATGATACTGATGCTGCAGCAGAGGTTGA
>JARIDA010000105.1 GCA_029257065.1 Tissierellaceae bacterium
TATATTTTGAGTGGATAGAAATATCAATTAAGAGTGGTACCGCGAAATCAAACCTTTCGTCTCTAGAGACGAAAGGTTTTTTATATCTAAAATTATAGGAGGAATAAAATGATTGAATATAATCCAAGAAAAATTGAGCAGAAATGGCAAAATATTTGGGCTGAAGAAGAGGTTTATAAAGCAAAAGATGATTTTGATAAGGATAAATACTATATATTAGTAGAATTCCCTTATCCATCAGGAGATGGTCTACATGTAGGGCATGCGAGACCATATACAGCTTTAGATATTGTGGCAAGAAAAAAGAGATATGAAGGATACAATGTACTTTTCCCAATGGGATGGGATGCATTTGGACTACCAACTGAAAACTTTGCAATAAAAAACAAAGTTCATCCAGCAAAGGTTACAGAACAAAATATTGCAAATTTTAAAAGACAATTACAATCAATAGGATTTTCATTTGACTGGTCTAGAGAAATTAATACAACAGACCCAGAATATTATAAGTGGACACAGTGGTTATTTTTAAAATTCTTTGAAAAAGGGCTTGCTTATAAAAAGGAAATGCCAATTAACTGGTGTAATTCTTGTAAGATAGGACTTGCCAATGAAGAAGTTGTTAATGGAGTTTGTGAGAGATGTGGCGGAGAAGTAGTTCAAAAAGTAAAGAATCAATGGATGTTAAAAATAACAGAATATGCAGATAAATTAATAGACGATTTAGAAGGTTTAGATTATATTAATAGTGTAAGCACCCAACAAAAGAACTGGATAGGCCGTTCTGAAGGTATGGAAGTTGATTTTAAAATATCAGGTAAAGATGATAAATTAAGAGTATTTACCACTAGGCCAGACACTCTATTTGGATCTACGTATATGGTTATTGCAGCTGAACATCCAATATTAGAGAAATATAGAAATGAAATATCAAATATTGATGAAATAGTAGAATATGGAAAAAAAGCAAGCAAAAAATCTGATTTTGAAAGAACGGAATTGGTTAAAGAAAAAACAGGTTTAGAAATCAAAGGTTTAAAAGCTATAAATCCAGCAACAGGTGAAGAAATGCCTATATGGGTTTCAGACTATGTTTTAATTGGATATGGAACAGGTGCTATTATGGCAGTTCCCGGACATGATCAAAGAGACTGGGAATTTGCTAACGAATTCAATCTACCTATAGTTGAAGTGGTAGAAGGTGGAAATATTGAAAAAGAGGCTTTTACAGAAACAGAAAAAGGTTTAATGGTAAACTCAGGATTTTTAAATGGAAAAGAAGTTCATATAGCAATAGAAGAGATGGCAGATTATTTAGAAGAGAAAAAATTAGGAGAAAGAAAAGTTAATTATAAATTAAGAGATTGGGTATTCTCTAGACAAAGATATTGGGGTGAACCAATACCATTAGTCCATTGTAATGAATGTGGATGGGTTCCAGTTCCGGAAGATCAACTACCAATAGAATTACCAGAAGTAGATAATTATGAACCAACAGAAACTGGGGAATCACCATTAGCAGAGATAACTGATTGGGTTAATACTAGTTGCCCAAAATGTGGTGGAGAGGCAAAAAGAGAAACTGATACAATGCCAAATTGGGCAGGATCATCTTGGTATTTCTTGAGATATATAGATCCTCATAATTCGGATGAATTTGCATCAAAAGAAAAATTAGATTACTGGATGCCAGTAGACTGGTATAATGGAGGAATGGAGCACACAACGCTTCACTTGTTATATTCTAGATTTTGGCATAAATTTTTCCATGATATAGGATTAGTTTCAACACCAGAACCATATAATAAAAGAACAGCTCATGGAATGATTCTTGGTGAAGGAAATGTTAAAATGTCCAAATCATTGGGTAATGTTATTAATCCAGATACCATAGTAGAAGAGTATGGTGCTGATACATTAAGAACTTATGAAATGTTTGTAGGGGATTTTGAAAAATCAGCTGCTTGGTCTGATAATGGCGTTAGAGGATGTAGAAGATATTTAGAGAGAGTGTGGAGATTACAAGATCTTATAGTTGATAATAAGGATGAATATACTGCAGAATTAGAGACAGCTATTCACAAAACTATAAAGAAAGTTTCAGAGGACTTTGATACTCTTAAATTTAATACTGCTATAGCCTCACTAATGGAATTATTAAATGCATTTCAAGACCATGGTGAGATAACAATAAAGGATATGAGAACTTATTTACAGTTATTAAATCCAGTAGCTCCACACTTAACAGAAGAATTATGGGAGATAATAGGATTAAATGATAAGTTATATAATCAAAATTGGCCTGAATATGAAGAAGAGAAAACAAAAGAAGATAAAATAGAATTACCAGTACAAGTAAATGGAAGAGTTAGAGCTACAATAAATATTTCAAGTGATTTAGAAGAAGAAGAGATAAAAGAAATAGCAAAATCTGATAAAAATATAATAAGCTTTATAGAGGGAAAAGAAATTGTAAAAGAAATATATGTTCCAGGAAGAATATATAATATAGTAGTAAAGTAAAATAAGAGAGCTTGGCTCTCTTATTTTTTGTTTATCTAAAACTATCATAACAAATCTTATCATAATTGATAAAACAAAAAATATTAATACAAAATACAATATAATTTATAGATTTGAATGTTGACAAATCTAGTAGGGTATATTAAAATATAATAGCATAGTAAAGCACTAGGAATTAAAAAGAGGTGAAAGAATGAAGCTATCAACAAGAGGTAGATATGGATTAAAAGCCATATATGAATTAGCATTACACTATGGTGAAGGACCGATACCTTTAAATGAAGTTGCAAACAAACAAAAACTATCTGAAAGTTATTTGGAGCAATTATTTTTATCACTTCGTAAGGATAAATTAATTAAAAGTGTAAGGGGCGCACAAGGGGGATATATGTTAAATAGAAAACCTGAAGATATTACAGTAGGAGATGTATTAAGATGCCTAGAGGGTAATATAGCTCCAGCCTTATGTTTAGAAGATGGGGTAAAAGAAGAGTGTTCTATGTCAGATGAATGTATTACCAAATATGTTTGGTCTGAAATTAAAAATAGTTTGGATAATGTAATAGATTCTATAACTTTAGAAGATATGATTAATAAAGACAATAAAAATATAAGTATAGTTAAGGAGATATAGTATGAAAAAACAAATATATATGGATAATGCAGCTACTACTAAATTAGACAAAAGAGTATTAGATGAAATGTTACCCTATCTAACAGAACAATACGGTAACCCATCTTCAACATATTCATTGGGAGTAGCGAGTAAAAAAGCAATAGATGACGCTAGAGGTGTCATATCAGAGATTATAAATTCTCATCCAGGTGAATTATATTTTACATCAGGAGGTTCAGAATCTGATAACTGGGCAATAAAAGGAGTAGCATATGCAAATAGAAAAAAAGGAAATCATATAATAACTACGAAAGTAGAACATCATGCAGTTCTTCACACATGTGAATATTTAGAAAAAAATGGATTTGAAGTCACATACTTGGATGTTGATGAAGATGGAATAATAGATATTAATGATTTAAAAGAAGCAATAAGAGAAGAAACAATCTTAATAACGATAATGTATGCAAATAATGAAGTAGGGTCTATAATGCCTATAAAAGAAATAGGTGATATAGCTAGAGAAAAAAATATATTATTTCATACAGATGCGGTTCAAGTAATGGGAGTTATTGAGATTGATGTGGAGCAATTAAATATAGATTTATTATCTATGTCTGCACATAAATTTAAAGGACCTAAGGGAATAGGGGCTTTATATATAAAAAGAGGAGTAAAAATAGACCCACTAATAATAGGTGGTGGACAAGAAAGATCAAGAAGAGCAGGTACTGAAAACATAGCATCTATAGTTGGAATGTCTAAAGCATTAACTTTAGCATATGAAAATCTAGATGAAAAAAATAAAAACTTAATCCAATTAAGAGATTATTTCATACAAGAAATAATGACTAAAATTGATTATACAAAATTAAATGGACACCCAGTAAATAGATTACCAAATAATGTAAATATAAGCTTTAGTTTTATAGAAGGAGAATCTTTACTCTTGTTTTTAGATATTAAAGGAATAGCAGCATCAAGTGGTTCAGCTTGTACATCTGGTACATTAGATCCATCACATGTTCTATTATCAATGGGATTAAATCATGAGACAGCCCATGGTTCTTTAAGACTTAGTTTAAGTGAAGAAAACACTAAAGAAGATATAGATTATGTGGTAGAAAATCTAGTAGAAATAGTTGATAAATTAAGACAAATGTCACCATTATATGAAAATGTTAAGGAGGAAATTTAATGTACTCAGAAAAAGTTATGGAACATTTCACTAATCCAAGAAATGTTGGGGAAATAAAAGAAGCCGACGGTGTTGGGGAAGTTGGTAATCCTAGATGTGGAGATATAATGAAAATGTATCTAGACATAGAGGGAGATATTATAAAAGATGTTAAGTTTAAAACATTTGGTTGTGGATCGGCTATTGCATCTTCAAGTATGGTAACTGAACTTATAAAAGGAAAGTCTATAAAAGAAGCAATGGAGATTACAAATCAAGATGTAGCCGACGAATTAGGTGGATTACCACCAGTTAAAATGCATTGTTCCGTATTAGCTGAACAAGCAATAAAATCAGCACTATTAGATTATTCAAAGAAATCAGGAGTCAAAATAGAAGGTTTAGAAAATTTTGATTTTACAGAGCCAGAGCATTAAGTTTTAAAAAGATAAATTCTTATGTTATAATGAATAGGTAGCTTAAATAAGCTACCTATTTTTTTAAGAAGAGGTGACTATATGCCAACGGGAGAGTTGTCTATTTTTTTATATAAGTTGACCAGAATTCTTTTATTAACTTTATTATCATTAATGATATATTATTTAATAAATATAGGAAATAAATATGTTTTAGATAAGGAAAAGATAAGGATAAATAAAAAATATATATCTTATGGAATAATAGGTATAGCATCACTAGCTATTATATATAATCTATTTAAAAGCTATAATATATTATCGGATACTTTAATAACCATTATTCTTTCTATGATATTAGCTTATTTATTTAACCCGATAATAATATATTTAGAAGAAAAAGGAATTAAAAGATTTTGGGGTGTAATGATATTATATATTATTATATTAGGAATATTTTTTATATTTGCATTCTTAATATTACCAAGAACTGGTGAAGAAATTAAGAAGTTTGTTTCAAATATGCCCTATTACATAGAAGAATTTTCTAAGTTAGTAGATAATATTAATATTAAATATGATGAAATCATAGGAGAATTACCAATAATTTTGGATTCATTTGATTTTAAAGAAACAATATCAGAAAATATAATGAGTTTTCAAAATATAGTTGTAAGTGGAGTTAAATCATTTTTATACTCACTTGTAAATCTATTTGCAAAAGCAGTTAGCTTAATTTTAACGCCTATATTAACCCTTTATTTTATAGTGGATAAAGAATACTTTATTAATAATTTTATAAAATTAATTCCAGAAAAACATTTGGAAGAAAGCTTTAGTCTATTTAGAGAAATAGATGATTCACTATCAAAATTCATTCGAGGCAGATTAATAATGGCTATTTATGTAGGAGCATTAGTCACTATACTATTATTAGTGTTAAAAGTAGATTTTGCAGTAGCTATAGGGATTATAACTGGTTTTGCGGATATAATTCCATATATAGGACCTCTATTAGGACTGTTACCAGCTATATTTTTTGCTTTACTAGATAAACCAATAAAAGCCTTGTGGGTTGCATTATTCTTTTTTATTATACAGTGGACTGAGAACAATGTTTTAGCTCCAAAGGTTATAGGTGAAACTACTGGTTTACATCCAATTGTAGTATTGCTGTCTATTATAGTTGGAGGTGGAATGTTTGGTGTTATAGGAATGATAATGTCAGTACCGATTATAGCAGTTGGAATAATATTATATGATTTTATAAAAAAGAAACTGATTGAGAAGTCTAATATAAATTAGGGATATTGACAAAGATTATATACTGAATTATAATTTAATTTGTGTTAATGTATAGAAAATCGGCCTTTTGGCCGATTTTAAAATATAAAAAAAGAATTTAATTGGAGGATTATTAAATGAGAAATATAGGATTACATGAAATAAGGAAAGAATTTTTAGAATACTTTGAAGAAAAAAATCATTTGGTTTTACCAAGCTTTTCACTAGTTCCTAAAGATGATAAGTCCTTATTATTAATTGGTGCAGGAATGGCACCACTAAAAAAATATTATACGGGTGAAGCAACTCCTGAGAATAGTAGAATGGCTACTTCACAAAAATGTATAAGAACAGGTGATATTGAAAATGTTGGTATAACAGATAGACACGCTACTTTTTTTGAAATGTTAGGAAATTTTTCATTTGCGGATTATTTTAAAGAAGAAGCTATTCAATGGGCATGGGAATTTTTAACTGAAAATCTCCAAATAAGTGAGGATAAGTTATGGGCAACTGTATATAAAGAAGATGATGAAGCAAAAGACTTATGGATTGATATGATTGGAATGGATCCTGATAAAGTAATAAAATTAGGAAAAAAAGATAATTTCTGGGAGTTGGAAGTAGGACCTTCAGGGCCATGTTCAGAAATATATTTTGATAGAGGTGAAAATGTAGGTTGTGGAGAATCTACATGTGCTCCAGGATGTGAATGTGATAGATTTTTAGAAGTATGGAATCTAGTATTTACTCAATATGATAAAGATAGCAAGGGGAATTATAATTTACTACCAAATCCAAATATAGATACAGGAATGGGACTTGAAAGAATAGCAGCTGTTTTAGAAGGTGTAGATTCAATATTTGAAATAGAAGCTATAAGAGAAATTCTTGAAGAGGTAGAAAAGATTACTGATAAGAATTATGGAAAAGATGAAAGTAACGATATTTCAATAAGAATAATAACAGACCATAGTAGAGCAATAACTTTTTTAGTTTCAGATGGTGTAGTACCAAGTAATGAGGGAAGAGGATATGTACTTAGAAGACTTATAAGAAGAGCTTCAAGACATGGAAAGTTACTAGGTGTAAATAGAACATTTTTAGGTGAAATTATAGATAAAGTAATAGGCTCATGGAAAGTTGAATATAAAGAAATAGAAGAAAAAAAAGATAAGATAAAAAAGATAGTAAAAATAGAAGAAGAAAGATTTCAAAAAACAATTGATCAAGGTCTTGAAATACTAGAAGAATATATGGAAGAAATGAGAGAAAGTAAATTAAATATATTAGATGGAGAAAAAGCATTTAAACTTTACGATACTTATGGATTTCCTCTTGATTTAACAAGAGAAATATTAGAAGAGAAAGAACTTGAAGTAGATGAAAAAGGCTTTGAGGAACATATGGAACATCAAAGATTGATGGCTAGATCTGCAAGAGATTCTGGAGAAGCAGGTTGGTCTTCAGATGAAAATGTTAGGATATATAAGGATTTAGATAGCGAGTTTAAAGGTTATGATTTTATAAAAATGGATTCAAAGGTTATAGGTTTATTTACTGATGAAGAAGAAATTGAAAAATTAGGACTTGGAGAAAAAGGAATCTTAATATTGGATAAGACACCTTTTTACGCTGAAGGTGGTGGCCAAGTAGGGGATATGGGTATAATAAAATCATCAACAGGTAAAGCCAAGGTCATTGATACACAGTCTACAAGTAAAGATCATATTCTTCATATAGTAAAGATAACAGATGGATATATACAGTTAGAAGATCAGGTTGAGTCTCAAATAGACAGTAACAGAAGAGAGTTTATAAAGAGGAATCACACAGCAACTCATATACTTCATAGAGCTTTAAAAGATGTTTTAGGAGAAGAAGTTAATCAAGCAGGTTCAGTTGTAGAGAGAGATAGATTAAGATTTGACTTTACTTTTCATGAACCAGTAGGTAAAGAGAGACTTAAACAAATAGAAAATATAGTTAATAGCAAGATATTTGACTCTATAGAAGTTACGACAAGTGAAATGAGTATAGATGAGGCCAAAGATATGGGAGTTGTAGGTCTTTTCGATGCTAAATATGGGGAATTAGTAAGGGTATTATCTATTGGAGAATATTCAAAAGAACTCTGTGGTGGTACACATGTAGATAATACTAGTGAAATAGGTATATTTAAAATAATATCCGAATCGAGCACCGCAGCAGGTGTAAGAAGAATAGAAGCAATTAGTAGTATAGGAGTATATAATTATATAAGAAATGTAGAAGATACTTTTGATAATTTAGTTAATATGGTAAAGGCTAATAAAAATAATATTGTGGATAGAATAAATTCTATTTTAATAGATAATGAAGAAAAAGATAGGGAATTAAATCAGTTAAGAAGTAAAATGGCTTCTTCATTAACAGATGATCTATTAGAATCAAAAGAAACATTAAATGGAATAGATTTTATTGCAGAAAAAATAGATAATATGGATATGTCTAGTTTAAGAGAATTAGGAGATGATCTTAAATCAAGAATAGATTCAGGATTAATAGTTTTAGCAGGAATTAAAGATGATAAATTATATTTTGTAGTAACTGCAACTAAAGATCTTGTTTCAAAGGGCATTCATTCTGGAAATATCATTAGAGAAGTAGCTAGAGTTACAGGGGGATCTGGTGGTGGAAGACCAGATATGGCTCAAGCTGGAGGAAAAGATATTAATAAAGTAGAAGAGTCTTTCCAATTAGCTAGAGAGTTATTTAAAGAAAAAATTGAATAGAAAATCAATAGAGATAAATGTATAGTACATTTATCTCTATTTTAAGTTATTAAGTTATATTTATGATATAATAAATAAATAGGAGGTGTTTTTTGTGGATAAAAAATTTGAAGAAACTATGAAATTTGAACCAGCAAAAGACAATGAAAATTCAGCAAGAGAAATAATTAAATCAGTATATGAAGCATTACAAGAAAAAGGATATGATCCAATAAATCAGATAATAGGATATATATTATCAGGTGACCCAACTTATATAACCAGTCACAATGATGCTAGATCTGTAATCTGTAGAATAGAACGTGATGAATTACTGGAAGAAATACTAAAAGAGTATTTAGATATTTAAAATAGGGGAGAAAAGATTGAAACGAAAGAATATGTTAATAATATTAGTGTTATTAATTTTCTTCTCTATAGGTACACAAGCTTTCGGAGAAAATAATGATAATAATCAAATCTATTTTTTAAGTATAAATAGATTAGCATTTGAAGATTTTCAAGAAGTTAGCAATTTGAAGTTTTTAGGAGAAGAAGGTAGCTTAGGATTAATGAATACAAGAGGAACAAATGGATATTATGGATCCGAGAGTTTTTTAACTATCAACTCTTCTTCTAAAGCTTATGCTAATGATTTAAGCGTAGAATTTGTTTACTCTGAATCTACGGATGAAATTATAAATGAATCTATAAATAGTATATATAAATTAAATGAAAACAATGGATACTCACCTAAAATAGGGTATTTGGGAAATGAATTAAAAAACAATAGTAAAAGATCTGCATTATTTGCAGACAATACACTAGACGAAGAAAATTTACTATATTCTGGACTAATTGGCATGGATTCAAATGGAATTATATCAGAGGGTATTATTGATAATTTAACCATAAAAGATGCCAATTATCCCTTTAAAAAGAAGATGGATTATAAAAAGCTTTTATCTGAATCTATTAATAGCAATGCGGATTTTAAAATTATAGATATTGGAGATTTAGAAAGATTATATAGATATGGAAATAACTATAGTGAAGATGAATATTTGCAGAAGCGTAAAAACATATTAAATGATATAGATATTTTTATAGAAGAACTATTAAAAAATGTTGATTTTAAAAAATCTACTTTAATTATTACAAGTCCTAATGCAACAGATACAATAATTGACAAGAACAAACTATCACCAATTTTGTTTTATGGAAGAGAAATTCCTAAAGGAGAATTATTATCAAACACAACTAATAGGAATGGAATTATTGCAAATATTGATTTGGCACCAACGATTTTAAATCTATTAGGAATTGATTCTACTGGTTCTATAGGTAAAATTGTTAGTTTTGATGATGATATTGATAAATCAATAGAAGAAAAAATTATAGAGAAAAATAAAATATATACAGTGTCTTCAGTAAGATACAAGTCTCTGTTGTATTATGGGATTTGTTCAATAATCATATTGGTTCTTATTTTGTTAGTTAAAATAGCTAGAATTAGATTATCAATGAATTTTAAAAATATAATGAGAATTTTATTGGAAATGATACTTTTAATGCCAACATTATACCTAATAACATCTATTTTTCAACCTACAAATAGTAGAAATTATATAGGATTAATATTATTGCTATTAGTGGTTTCTATAATAGTATTATATGTATTAAGAAGAATTAATATGAATAAAAAACTACTTATATTTTCAAGTTTTAACATAATAATATTATTGTTGGATTTAATACTAAAGGGACAAATAAGTCAGTTTTCTGTACTATCACATGACCCAATTATAGGTGCTAGATACTATGGTATGGGAAATGAAATGGTGGGAATTTTATTGGCTAGCATAGCTATATTGCTTAAACAATTAAAGATATTAGGAATAAACAAAAATGTAAATATATTAATATTAATGACTGGGTTATTTTTCATAGCCTCACCAAAATTAGGGGCGAATGTTGGTGGATCATTAGCTTTGTTGGTAACTTTAATATTTTATTTCTTGTTAGAAAAAGAAATTGAAATAGATATTAAGAAAATTTTAATAATAGCTGTAACGGGAATAGCTATATTGGGAATTATTGCAATTATAGATATTAAATTTAATACAAATACAACGCATTTAGGTAATACAATTCTATCTATTAAAGATGAAGGTTTAAGTTTAATAATCCAAATTATCTTTAGAAAATTACTAATGAATATAAAACTTATAGGCAGATCCTTTTGGACCTTTGTCCTATTGACAAGCCTTTTGGTTTTTAGTGGTGGAATTTATTATAATGAAATATATGATTCTGATTTATTGAAGGTCACTATTGCCATCATTATAGGAGCTTTAGCAGGTTTTTTATTAAATGATTCTGGATTAATATTATCAGCATTTTGTATGAATTTATTAGCCGCAGAACACATTTTAATGGGAAGTGAAAAAATTGAAGAGAAATAGATTGGGAAACACTGGAATAGAAGTATCGAAACTTTGTTTTGGATCATTAACAATGACCCCTTTTCAAGCTAATTTAAGTTATGAAGAAGGTGCAAATCTAATAAAACATGCCTACAATAAAGGTGTAAATTTTATAGACACTGCTGAAATCTATGGGAATTATGAATATATTAGGAGAGCTTTTAAAGATATAGATAGAGAAAATATTGTTATAGCTACTAAAACCTATGCATATACAGAAGAAATGGCTAAGGCTAGTTTAGAAATGGCATTAGAAGAACTAGATACTGATTATATAGATATATTTCTATTACATGAGCAAGAAAGCATTCATACAGTGAGAGGTCATTGGGAAGCTATTGAATATTTTAAAAGAGCAAAACAAGAAGGAAAGATAAAAGCCATAGGAATATCTACTCATAGAATTTCAGGCTTAGACGCAGTTATAGAATTGGATGATTTAGAAGTAATTCATCCAATAGTTAATATTGATGGGATAGGAATCCAAGATGGATCAATAGAAGAAATGTTAGAAAAACTTAAAATCTTAAAATCTAAGGGTAAAGGCATATATTCTATGAAACCTTTAGGTGGTGGGCATTTAATAAAAGATTATGAAAAAGCTATAAATTTTATAAAGAATGTGGATACAATAGATTCTATTGCAATAGGAATGCAATCTATAGATGAAATAGATGCTAATATAAAAATGTTGGAAAACAAATCAATACCTGATGAGATTAAGCAAAATCTTAGGAAAAAAGATAGAAGATTAATAGTTGCAGATTATTGTATAGCTTGCGGGAATTGTGTAGAAAGATGTCAGCAGAATGGAATTGAAATAATAGATGGACAGGCAGTAGCCAATGATAAATGCATATTGTGTGGATATTGTGCAAATGTTTGTCCGGAATTCTGTATTAAAGTAATATAATTGGAGAGGTTAATATAAAAATGGAAAGAATATTAGGTTTAGATATAGGAGATAAAACAATAGGGATAGCTGTTTCAGATTTACTTCATTTTACAGCTCAAGGCATCACTACGATTAGAAGAACTAATGAAGGGGAAGACTTTAAAAAATTAAAAGCGATTATAGACGAATATGATGCTAAAAAAATTGTGGTAGGTCTACCAATAAATATGAATGGATCTATAGGATTCCAAGGTGAAAAAACAATGGAATTAGCAGAAAAGATAGAGAAGAAATTTAATATTGAAGTGATTTATGAAGATGAAAGGCTGTCTACTGTAGCAGCAGAAAGAATGTTGATTTCAGGAGATGTGCGTAGAGATAAAAGAAAAAAACTTATAGATAAGGTTGCGGCTACTTATATACTTCAAACTTATTTAGATAGAGCAGGGAGGGCATTGTAATGGAGGAAGAGATTATAGAGTTATTAAATGAAAAGGGTGAAAAAGAAGAGTTTCATATTATAGCAACTTTTGGATTAGATGAAAATTCATATGCAGCATTGTTGCCTGTAGGGGAAGAAGATCATGATATGTTTATACTACGATTAGAAGAAGATGATCTAGGTGAAACTATTCTTGTAGGAATAGAAGATAAAAATGAATTAAATGATGCTATAGATGCATATGAAGAATTGAGTTCAGAAAATCTTCAATAGTTGACATTTTGTTAGAATAATAGTATTCTTATAATTAAGATAATAGTCGGGTGAAAAAATGAATATTAACAGTAAAACAATTAAAAGTAAACTTCATGAGGAAGGTTATAAATTTACAAGACAAAGACAGGCTGTATTCGAATCTATATTAGCCAACAAAGAAAAACATTTAAGTTGTGATAATATATTTGAAATTGTTAAAGGGGATTATCCTGAGATCGGTATTGCAACAGTATACAGAACGCTTCAATTATTTGAAAAAATGAATATTGTAGATAGAGTTGATTTTGATGATGGATTTAGTAGATATGAATTAAATATGAATTCAGATAAAGATAATCATCATCATTTAATATGCCTTGATTGTGGGAAAGTTATGGAATTCAAACTAGATTTACTTGAAAGCTTAGAAGATGATATTGAAAAAAGTGGACAATTTAAGATAGTTGACCATAATATAAAATTTTATGGATATTGTGAGGACTGTCAAAAATAAATCCCTATTTTAGGGATTTATTTTTTGAGTTATTCATTATGGACTAAATAAAAGAAAAAATTAAAATGAAAAGAAAGTGAGATGATGAAGTGAGTGAAAATAATAAGTTGAAGCTAATACCTTTAGGAGGTATGGGTGAGATAGGAAAAAACTTAACTGTATTAGAATATGGAGATGATATTCTATTAATAGATTGTGGTTTAAGTTTTCCAGAGGAAGAGATGTTGGGAATAGATGTTGTAATACCAGATATCACTTATTTATTAAGAAATAAACATAAAATAAGAGGAGTTGTTGTTACACATGGACATGAGGATCATATAGGGTCTATTCCATATCTTCTTAAAAAGGTAAAAGTACCAATATATGGTACAAAATTAACATTAGGATTATTAGAAACTAAATTTAGAGAGCATAGATTGAAAAATGTAGACTTAAGAGTTGTTAATTATGGAAAGAAAGTTGATTTAGGAATTTTTCAAGCAGAATTTATTAAAGTAGGTCATAGTATACCTGATAGTGCAGCTATAGCTATAAAAACTCCTGTGGGTACAGTATTATCTACTGGAGACTTTAAGATAGACTATACTCCAGTAGATGATGATGTAATTGATCTTAATAGATTTGCAGAATTAGGTCAGGAAGGAGTATTAGTATTATTATCTGATAGTACTAATGCTGAAAAACCAGGACACACTAAAAGTGAAAGCACTGTAGGTGAAACATTCGATACTATATTTGGTAGACATGATGGAAGAGTAATAGTTGCAACTTTTGCTTCTAATATTCATAGAATACAACAGATTATTGATGCATCAGAGGCCAATGATAGAAAGGTAATACTATCAGGTAGATCAATGTTGAACAATACAGAGGTTGCAATAAACTTAGGGTATTTAAATGTTAATGAAGGTACTATAATAGATTTAAAAGATATAAATAAATATGATAGTAGTGA
Source organism: Tissierellaceae bacterium (assembly GCA_029257065.1). GTDB lineage: Bacteria > Bacillota > Clostridia > Tissierellales > Tissierellaceae > JARIDA01. The sequence goes on from JARIDA010000105.1 coordinate 14,320, forward strand.
GATAACTTTTGTAATGACAGGAAGCCAAGGAGAGCCCATGGCAGCCTTATCAAGGATAGCAGCATCAGATCATAGAAGAATACAATTAGAGCCAAGTGATCTAGTGATTCTATCTGCTACGCCAATACCAGGTAATGAAAAGACTGTTTCAAAAGTTATAAATAATTTAATAGAAAAGGATGTTAAAGTTATTTATGAAGGTTTAGCAGATGTTCATGTTTCAGGACATGCCTCACAAGAGGAGTTGAAATTAATACTTTCTCTTGTTAAACCTGAATATTTTATACCAGTGCATGGGGAAGAAAGACATCTTAAAAGACATGCTGAACTAGCTGAAGAAGTGGGCACAGTAAAAGAAAATATATTTATAGTTGATAATGGTTCAGTTATAGAGTTTAGTAAAGATGGAGCAAAGAGAGGAAATAGAGTTCCAGCAGGAAATATATTAGTCGATGGATTAGGTGTAGGAGATGTTGGAAATATAGTTTTAAGAGATAGAAAGCATTTATCAGAAGATGGATTAATTGTTGTTGTGGTGACAATAGATAAAAAGAACGGGAAAATATTATCTGGTCCAGATTTAATTTCAAGAGGATTTGTATATGTTAGAGAATCTGAAGATTTATTAAAAAATGCAAGAGAAGTAGTCACAGAAGTTTTACTTGAGTGTGAGAGAGAAAACATAACAGATTGGGCAACACTTAAATATAGATTGAGAAATTCACTTAGAAACTATTTATATGATAATATAAAAAGAAATCCAATGGTACTTCCAATAATTATGGAAGTATAAAAATAAAACCTTAGTATAATAGATTTATACTAAGGTTTTTGTTATAATT
>JARIDA010000041.1 GCA_029257065.1 Tissierellaceae bacterium
TAAAAAATCAAATAACCAGTAATGGAAAATATTCTAGAGAAGGATTTTATAAGATATTTATGTTTATGATAAGATTTATAGCACCAATTGGAATAATAATAGTTCAAATAAGTTTAATATAGAAAAATAGAAAATCTAAAGAAAAGATTAGGTGTTCCAGAGAGTCTATCCAATATAAAAGATTTAAAAAGACTTTTGGTAACAGCGTATGGTGGTAAAAATAATAATTTTTAGAAATATATAGGGATTGGGCCTAGCTCAATCCTTTTTTTACTAGAAAAACCAACAAAAAATGTTTAAATATGTTAAAATATTAATATAAGATGAATTGGTATAGGGAAAATATATAATTTAAATAAAAGGAGGTTAATATGAACTTTAAAATTAAACCAGAAATTTGTTTTGGAAGCGGTGCAGTAAGTTATCTTAAGGAGATTGGATTGGGCAGAGTAATGATAGTATCAGATCCATTTTTAATTGATAATGGTATGATAAGTTTAATCACAGATGTTCTGGAAGAAATACAGATTGAATACACCATATTCTCAGATGTATTGCCGGATAGCCCAATGAGTAAGGTGGCAGAAGGTGTTAAAATGATCAGGGAGTTTCATCCAACAGAGATGATAGTTGTAGGTGGAGGTTCAGCTATAGATATTTCAAAGGCAATAAAGTATTTTGCAAGTGAATCCATGGAAGAAAAGTCAGATGTAAGACTTATAGTAATTCCAACAACTAGTGGAACAGGTTCAGAAGCCACTAAATACTCTATTGTTTTAAATGAGGAGACAAATTTAAAGCACACTATAGTGGATGACAATATAGCTCCAGACTATGCAATACTTGATATGGACTTTATTAAATCAGTTCCAAATAGTGTTGCTATAGCAAGTGGATTAGATGTATTGGCTCATGGATTAGAGGCCTATGTAGCTACAAAGGCAAATGATATGACAGATATGTATGCGGTTAAAGCCATAGAAGATGTATTTGAATATCTTCCAAAGGTAATTGAAGAAAATGATATGGAAGCAAGAGAAAAAATGCATATGGCTTCACTATTAGCTGGAATAGCTTTTGATAATGCAGGATTAGGAATAAATCACAGTATAGCTCATGTTTTAGGTGGAGAATACGGAATTCCACATGGAATGTTAAATGCTATAATACTGCCTTATGTTGTAAAATATAATAGTGAAAATATGGAGGAAAATAAATATCTTAAGTTAGCAGATCGGTTAAATGTTTCAGGATTAGCAAAGGATATTAAATTCAATAATTTCCTAATTAAGATAAGAGATATATCTAGTAGATTAGGAGTTCCAAATAGTCTGTCAGAATTAAAAGAGCCTAAAGTAGATATGAGTCACTATCAGGAGAATTTAAGTGAAATGGCAAGAGCTGCCTATGAAGATGGAAATACACAATCAAATCCAGTGATTCCAACAGTAGAGGATTTTGAACAATTACTACTGGATATATATACTGGAGTTTAAAAGAGATAGTAGTATAAATAAATTTATTTATACTACTTTTTTTATTTTAAAAGATATAAATAGAAAGTTTTATTTAGGGTATAATAATTATATGGAATATTCAGACTAATAGGAGTAAGATTAATCTAGGAGGTGTATTAGTTGGAAAACAGAAAAATATTACATGAAAAGATAAGAAAAGCTCTTCAGGAAATGGGAAGTGAAGGAAATGTTAAAACAGAAGAATCTAAAATAAACAAGTCAAAAGAGGTAAATAAAAAAGAATTATCTTCATTACAAGATAAACCTGAATTACTGCAAATATCTAAAGATAGTATTATGGAAATATTTGAAGTATTGGATTCAAAAAAATCTTCAAAGAGAGAATTATTTGCAATAGCAGAAAAATTAGAGGAACAGGGCTGTTTTTTAAATGCCAAATTGATCAGAGAAACGGTTTCTGTTTATGAAAATAAAAAACTATAAAACCGAATATGAGAGGTGAAAAAATGGTAAAAGTATATACAAAGGGCGGAGATAAAGGAGAGACCAGTTTGTTTGGTGGAACCAGAGTTACTAAATCTTCACAAAGAGTAAGAACTTATGGAACAATAGACACTGCAAATGCCTCCTTAGGACTGGCAAGAGCACATGTGGAAGATGATATGCTAAATGACCTATTAAAGCTATGCCAGTTAAAACTCTTTGAAACTGCGGCTGAAATAGCATCAGATGAATCGGGAATAAAAAAATTATCAAATAGAATAGATGAGGCAGATGTAAGTCTATTAGAGGAAATAATAGATGATCTTAATCTGGAATTAGCAGATAAACCTTATTTTATGGTACCAGGAGGTTCTAAAAAATCAGCATATCTACATTTAGCAAGGGTAAATGTGAGAGCAGCTGAAAGAGAATTAGTAGAGTTGAATTTACATGATGAGTTAAATCAACATTTAATTAAATTTATTAATAGGCTGTCAGATTTAATGTTTATAATGGGAAGATATGTGGATGAAGCATAGCAAGTTAGGATTTATAAATAATGGAGTAGTATGGATATATCCATACTACTCCATTATTTGTAATTTATGATGATATAATAGAAATATAAAAGGAGGAGATTAAATGATTACATTTATTACAGGTGGTGCTAGATCTGGAAAGAGTAGCTTCGCAGAAGGGCTATATAAGGGGAAAGAGGATGTTGTATATATAGCCACAGCCATAGTAACTGATGAAGAAATGGAAGATAGAGTAAAGATGCATCAAGATAGTAGACCAGCTGAATGGAGAACCTTTGAAGGCTTTAGGGATATAGATAAAGCAGTTGGATCTGAAGAAAACTATCTCTTAGACTGTATAACTGTTCTAACTTCAAATATTATGTTTGAAAAGACAAAAGATCTTAAAAGAATAGACATAGAGACTCAAAAGCAGGTTGAGGATGAAATTCTTCAGGAGATTAATAAATTAATACAAAAAATTAGAGATAAGGATAAAAATTTAGTCTTAGTATCCAATGAAGTAGGTTCATCCCTAGTTCCAGAGCATCATATATCTAGAGTATTTAGAGATATTCAAGGAAGAATCAATCAAAAAGTAGCAGAGATATCTGATTCAGCCTATTTAGTAGTTGCCGGATTGCCGGTGAAGCTGAAATGATCCGAGGATTAATTTTAGCTCTTCAATTTCTCACCAGACTACCGGTTAATATTCCAATAGATTTTGATAAGCCTAATTTAAGGAGAAGTATGTTCTTTTTTCCCTTTGTTGGAATGTTAGTAGGATTTATAGCTTTTGCAGTATATTATGTATTCTCCTATATAAACAGGGAAGTGGCAGCTGTATTTAGTCTTTTGAGCCTGATCATTATAACTGGAGGTTTACATCTAGATGGAGTTTCAGATACTGCAGATGGATTTTTTTCAAATAAAAACAAAGAAGAAATGCTGGAGATAATGCAAGATAGCCATGTGGGAGCATTTGGAGTAATAGCACTGATAATAATACTCCTATTGAAATATGTGTTGATTTCTAATATGGGAGAAAATATTTTACATATTATGGTATTTTCCCTAGGTAATAGTAGATTATGTCAGGCTCATAAGGTATTTGCAAAGAGGTCAGCTAGACCTGATGGTATGGGAAATATGTTTGCCCTATCTAAACCAATGCCCTATATATTAACTGGTTCAGCGATCTATTTATCCATAATGGCAATGGTAAATATAAAATATCTAATAACATTTATAATAACTTTTTTATTTAGTGAGTTAATCTCCCTATATTCATATAAAAAAATAGATGGTATAACAGGAGATGTACTTGGAGCAACAGCTGAGATAAGTGAAGTTGTATCAATGATAAGTTTTCTTGGAGTGATGAAATGGATATAATATTGGTCAGACATGGGGAATCAGAGTCAAATCGGAACAAGATATATGGGGATAGAGATATAGTTTTAACTAGAAATGGAATAAAACAGGCACAAAAGTCTAAAGATTATATTGGAAAGATGGACTTTAAAAAAGTCTATGTAAGCCCAATGATAAGAGCAAAACAAACTATGGAATATTTAGAATTAAATGGGATAATTGAGGAAGATTTAAGAGAAATTGAATTAGGAATACTAGAGGGAATGACATATGGACAGCTAATGGAAAAATATCCTAAAGAGGGAAAACTATGGACAGAAAATCCTTTGACATATGCTTTACCAGGTGGAGAATCAGTGGTTGATTTATATGAAAGGGTTTCTCATCTACTGGATAAGATAATAGAAGAGGGAGAAAACTCACTATTAATATGTCATGAGGGAATAATAAAAGCGGCAATGTCCTATGTATTTCAGGATATAAATTGTTTTTTTAGATTTAGATCTGACAATTTAGGGGTCAGCATGATAAGAATTCATGAAGGATATAAATATATTAACTATCAAAATAGAATTTTTTGGTAAAAAAGAGCTAATACTCATGAGTATTAGCTCTTTAGTTTATCTATGGGAGGTTAATAAGTCATTTTTAACATTCCATAATTTTTCAGATAAATCCACATAATATTTATGAGGTTTTTGTAATCTTTTCATCTCATCCCACATAAGTCCTACCTGTTCTTCTCTGAAATCTCTAATTTCATCGATATGCGGAAGTTCATAAACACATTTTCCCTTATCAAAAACTCTTTCCAGCAATGGTTTAACATAAAAATCATTTAAAGTTTTTTGTTTCCAAGTGTGAATAGGATGAAAAATTAAATAAGGTTTATTTTCATCAATTACTTCATCATGTAGGGTAATAACATCCGCTAAAGCCTTGTCTGTATCTCTATCAAAGAATCTATATACCTGTTTGAATCCAGGTGTAGTTATTTTACCTACATTTTCACTAACTTTAATTCTATTTACGATTTTACCATCTACTTCAACACTTGTGAGTTTATAAACCCCACCAAAAACAGGTTGAGATTTGGCAGTTATAAGTCTTTCACCAACTCCAAAGGAATCTATTTCCGCACCTTGATTCAACAAATCCTTTATAACAAATTCATCTAAGGAGGAGGAAGCAATTATCTCACAATCCTCATATCCAGCTGCATCTAGCATTTTTCTTGCCTCTTTAGATAGATATGCTAAATCTCCACTGTCCAGTCTAATTCCCTTAGGTCTAAATCCTTTTGGAACAATTTCTTCATCAAATATTTTTATAGCATTAGGAACTCCTTCTTTTAGTGTATTATATGTATCAACTAATAACACACAGGAATCAGGATATGTTCTTGCATAGGCTCTAAAAGCCTCTTCTTCTGTAGGAAACATTTGAACCCAACTATGAGCCATTGTCCCCATGGCTTTAACACCATAATCTCTATCAGTAATAGTGTTGGAAGTTCCAATACAACCACCAATATATGCAGCTCTTGAACCTAAAATAGCACCATTATAGCCCTGTGCTCTTCTAGGACCAAATTCCATAACAGATCTGCCCTGGGCAGCTGTAACAATTCTATTTGCCTTTGTAGCTATTAAACTTTGATGATTAATAGTCAGAAGTAGCATGGTTTCAATTAATTGAGCTTCAATAACCGGTCCACGTACTATTACTAAAGGTTCTTGAGGAAATACAGGTGTTCCTTCAGGAATAGCCCATACATCACAGGTAAATTCAAAGTTTTTCAAGTAATCTAAAAACTCTTCACTAAACATATCCCTATTTCTAAAGTATTCAATATCCTCATCTGTAAAAGAAATATTTTGTAAATATTGAATTAACTGTTCTAAACCAGCAACAATAGCGAATCCACCATCATCAGGAATACTCCTAAAAAACATATCAAAATAGGCAATATTATCTTCCATATTATTTTCTAAATAGCCATTGGCCATTGTAAACTCATAAAAGTCTGCTAGCATACTAAGGTTTTTCTCTGAACTCCAATTAATATTATTCATTTATTTAAAACTCCTTTTTATTAAGTAAGTTATTTATAATCTCTTAATAATTATATATCATTATTTTAAAACTACCAAGTATAAAAAAATCCTATTAAAGCTTTAAATCTCCATCCTGTATAAAACCTTTATTATACATAAATAGATAAATCATATAAGTGATTATTCCAGGAAGTATAAAGTGCATGATTAGAATTTGAATTAAATAGTTAAAACTAAATCCCATAGTATCAATAGCACTTATCTGTCCCACCAATCCACTTGTACCCATTCCCGCACCTACCATATTATTTTCCATCTTTAGAATAGATGTGGAAATTGGACCTAGAATTGCACTGGTTACTATTGTTGGAATCCAGATAATAGGTTTTCTAACTATATTGGTAATTTGTAGCATGGAAGTTCCAAGTCCCTGTGCAATGGATCCACCTATTCCATTGTCCCTATAGGAAATTATTGCAAAACCAATCATTTGAACAGAACATCCTACTACAGAAGCTCCAGCTGCTAATCCAGAAAGCCCTAAGGACATGGATATGGCTGCAGAGCTAATTGGTAATGTCAATAAGCATCCCATAATAGTAGAGATTAAAATTCCCATGGGAATTGGATTTAATTCTGTTGCACTATTGATTATACTACCAATTAAAGTCATAAAAGAGCTTATGACTGGGGAAATATAAACTCCGGTTATTCCACCTACAAAAATTGTTATTAAGGGAATAGATAGTATTTTAAAACTACTATCCGATTTAACCAATTTAGAAGCCATAATAGCAACTAGAGTTGCAATATAGGCTCCTACTGGTTCCCCAATGGAAATAGTAACCACTTCTCCAAGTCCAATGGAACCAGCACCAATAGCCCCTACTATGACAGAGGAAAAGATGGCCAGTGGTTCAGCACTTAGGCTATAGGCCACTCCAACTCCAATTGCAGGACCCATGAGTAATTGGGCCATTTCTCCAAAATCTCTTAAGATTTCAAGTTTGAAAATAGTTCCTAATTGTTTCATAATTAAACCAATTAAAAGTGATGAAAAAAGTCCTAAAGCCATACCATTCAGGCTTTTAATAAAATAATCTTTAAAGCTGTCTTTACTTAACATTTGCACCATTCTCCTTAGCTGTATTGTCTACTGTATATACAGACTAGCAAAACTGGCTTATTTTGTCAAATAATTCTTTTTATCCAGAGCCTTTTTAATATTTTCAAACATCTCTTCATTTTCAAACTCAACCGTATGAATATGGACCCCATCTGTAAGTGAGGAGAGAGGTTCTGCCTGAGACTCAACTAGATCTTCAATAAAATCTATAACATCTTTTCTATTACTAATTTCCAAGCTGGTTCGCAGTTCTCCATAGATAGGATGATCAACCATAACATCCTTAACCACTCCTCCAAAGTCCACTATTGTATTTAATTCATCTTGAATCTCTTCATAGGTATTGTGTTGACAGACAATTTTTCCAGACAATCTGTTATTGTTCTTAGGTATAATATATCCTCTATTAGTGGCAATTATATTTTCACCTTCTGCCCTTAATAGTGCAATATCTTGAACAATTACCTGTCTAGTTACATTAAACTCTTCTGCTAAATCTGAACCCTTAATAGGTTTAGATTGAGAATTCAATATTTCAATTATTTTTAATTTCCTATTATCCATAATATCTCCTATTCTTTCCTTATCTTTTCAATTTCCTTAAGTATGGTCTTTCTCTTACTGTAGTTTTGATCAAGCTCATCTCTTATTTTATCTGCCTGTTGTTTATTAAATCTTAATTTATATATTAAATCATTAAAATTATCTGTTATACAGGAGGTTAAATTTAATACTATAGCTATTTTCCTGTTTAAATATAAGATTAATAACATAAATAATGTTGAAAAAACTGCTAATATAGGCATAAATTCATCCTCTCTTTAGATATTCTGAAGCCTTGTCCATAATGTCATATGAATTTTGAATATTTATCTGTGAACGATCAAAGATTTGGTTGAAAATATTATTTAATCGGTCATATCTCTTTTTTAACTCTTTATCCAATAGATTTAGATCCTCTAATTTTACCAATTTTTCTCGAGTTTCACTATGCATAGAATCTATAAGTAGAATTAAATTTTCTCCATTGTGAACTGTATGGATCAAATCAGATAGAATATATTCTAATTCATCCATTTTCTCTATAGCCTCATCATACACCTGATGAGGGTTTTTTATAAAACTGGATAATTCAATATGAGAATTTTTAAAATTAGCTGTTAATAATAAAAAATTCTTTGTCAATTTTATTAGATTTAAAGTTATAATTACTGAGTTAATGATACAAATACTATTATAAAAATATTCCAAATGAAAACCTCCTATAATTAGATTATACTTGAAAAAGTGAAAAGAGTTAATTTATTTGTAATAATTTGTTTTAAGGGTTTATCTTATATGATATTTTGGTATAATAGAAGATGCGACATAAAAGTAGAGAGGATGAAAAATTTGAAAAAACAGAAAATGAAGTCAGCTGTGGTAAATTTATTGATCTTGGTTATAGTAACTTTTTTGATTTTATACATATATGCTCCGTATAGAATAGAATCTACTATAGATTATAATATGACCAAATATTTTGAAAAACATAAAGAGGTTAGTAAAAATATTCTTCAAGTAAGTGAAAAATTACAACCTATGTACAATGCTCAATATGAAAGGGCAATGGATATGACAGAGGCAGAATCAGAAGAAGAAGCAATGAAAATTGCAGAAGAGGTTAAAGAGTTGGGAATTGAAATGGAACAAACTTTTTTAGATTCATCTGAATATGCTGAAATAATGAAATTGGATGAACAGGTAATTGGAATACAAACTGAAATAGTTTATAATTTAGACCAATTAGATGAAGAGAAAAGAGAAGGAATTCTAGATGTTCAATCTGAGAAACATAATATTGAGAAGGCTCAATTAGTTCAAATGTTAATGGAAAGATAATAAAAGTCCAAATCACAATTGTGATTTGGACTTTTTTCTATGATTTAATAGTTTTTAAACCCTTATCTGTAATAGTAAAGGTCTTTACTATATCCTTATTACAATTTGTCATGGGACAACCACTACAAACATTTGCACAGGAAGGAGATGTTTCGTCCTCCTGAATAAAGTTCATATTTAGTAGTTGATTTATCCCTGACTCTATAATATCTTCTGAAATATTTAACTTTTTAGATATATGAGATTTAGAATAAACTCTAGATTCATATATAATACTTAAAATTTCTTTTAACATTTAATCACATCCTTAGAATCCTAGTAATGTGCCTATTTGAAATACTAAAACTGATATGATCCAAGCCACTACAAAGGGATAAACAGCTATAAATAAAGCCCATTTATTTGATCCAGTTTCATTTTTAACAGTTGCAATAACTGCAGTACATGGAGTATATAGTAATGTCATTACTAAGAAAGATATAGCTGAAAGAGATGTAAAATTCTCTTGTAGAGCAGTTATAAGTCTTGAACCTTCACTAACTCCAGCATAGACCATACCCAATGTTGCAACTACAGCTTCCTTTGCAGCAATACCTGCAAAAAGACTAACAGATGCTTGCCAAGTTCCAAATCCAGCTGGTTTAAATATAGGAGCTATAAATGTTCCTATTTTACCTAGAATACTGGCTTGACTATAAGGTTCAACACCTGCAGGTAGATTTGCTAATATCCAAAGCAAAGTAACTACTGCAAATATAATTGTTCCCGCTTTTTTGATAAAACCTGATACTTTATCCCACATATCTCGAATAACATATTTAAAGATAGGGGTTCTATAAGGAGGAAGCTCCATTATAAAATGGGACTCTTCTCCTTTAAATAGAGTTGAACTAAATATTTTACCCATTAATAAAGCTACTAATATTCCAAGTAAATATAGGGCAAATAATACTGTTCCACCATTATCCGGGAAAAATGCTGCTACAAATATTAAATAAATAGGAAGCTTTGCTCCACAGGACATAAATGGATTTATTAAAATTGCAATCATTCTATCTCTTTTATTTTCCAAGGTTCTAGTAGCCATAATTCCTGGAACATTACATCCAAATCCAACGATCATAGGAATAAATGTTTTTCCATGAAGTCCTATTTTTCTCATAATACCATCCATTACATATGCAGCCCTAGCCATATAACCTGTATCTTCTAAAATTCCAATAAAGAAATATAGAATCATTATTAATGGTATAAATTCTAAAACTGCTCCAACACCTTCAAACAGTCCTTCTCCTATAAGGGAAGTTAACCAAGCTGGTGCATTTAATGTAGCCAGTAGGAGAAAAACTTTATCCCCTAAGAAATCAATAAAACCTTCTACAGAGGCACCTAATAAATCCTCACCAATAAAAAATGTTAATTGAAATATTGAAAACATTATAAAGGCAAAAATAGGTACTCCTAAATATTTATTAGTAACCACTTTATCTATTTTATCCGTAGTGGTTTCCATATCCTCTAAAGGCCTTTTAACTGATTTACCAACGATATTTCTTATAAAGCTATATCTGGAGTCCACAATGTCCAGTTGAAATTTATCTATTAATCCACTAAGATTATCTAAAGCATCCTCATCTAAGATATCTGCATCTTTTACAAGATTGAGTATTTGTTCATCACCTTCAATTAGCTTAATAGCAATCCAATCACTAGGATAGGGTAAGTCTGATTTATTGAAAGTTTCAGTAAGTTGATCCAAAGTATCCTTTAATTCATCTTTATAGAAAAAATGTTTTTTTGGTTTTGTATCAATATTAATTGTACGTATAATTTCTCTTTTTAACTGATCAAGTCCTTCTTCTTTGGAAGCAACAGTAGCTATTATAGGTACATTAAGCTTGGAAGAAAGCTTATCGATATCTATTTCAATATATTTCTTCTCTGCCTCGTCCATCATATTTAGTACTATTATCATCTTCACACCCATCTCTAGAAGTTGAGATGTTAAATATAAATTTCTCTCCAAATTAGTAGCATCCACCACATTAACAACAATGTCTGGATTATCCTTAAGTATAAAATCTCTTGCCACCACTTCATCATCTGAATAGGCACCAAGACTATATGTTCCAGGAAGATCAATTATATTGTATTTTTTATTATTATATTTAAATTGTCCTTCTTTTTTTTCAACAGTTACTCCAGGCCAGTTACCAACATGTTGATTTGAACCTGTTAAACCGTTGAATAATGTAGTTTTACCACTATTTGGATTTCCCATTAGTGCTATATTATTCATAAATTCCTCCTAATATTAAACTGATATTTTTATATGACTGGCTAAATTACGTCCTAAAGCTAATTTAGAACCTGACAAGGAGAAAATTACTGGTCCTCTATCATTTTTAAGCATTTTAATTTCTGCATCTTTATATAATCCTAATTCATGTAATCTCTTTTGAGCATTCCCACATCTATTTATCTCTTCTATTTTACCTATTTCATTATTATCCATTGCAGTTAAATTTATAATATTCAAATCTATCATTCCTTTCTTATTATCATTATGAATGGTTAAATGATAACTATTATCATTACCGCTCATTAACCATTCTAAACCATAAGTAAATTAAAATCAATAAATAATTGAAAATAAATAAATATTTTTATGAATTGGAAGAAATTTTTTGTGTTTTTTAAAGATTTGTGTTAATATATAAATAGACACCCCTAGAGGGGGGTATCGAAAGGAGAGATAAGATGAAAAGAATAATAGATGTAGATGTAGATGGAATGACTTGTGCAGCCTGTTCCTCTCGTATAGAAAGAGTTTTAAATAAAAAGGAAGGAGTAGACAGTGCAACGGTTAATTTAATGTCCAATAGGGCTAGAATAGAATATGATGAAGAAAAGCTAAATAGTTCGGAAATCATTCAGTCCATTGAAAAGACAGGATTTAAAGTTCCCCTAGTATCAAAGACATTGAGAATAGAGGGAATGACCTGTGCAGCTTGTTCCTCACGTATAGAAAGAGTTTTAGGTAAAATGGAGGGAATAGAATCTGCAAATGTAAATCTCTCAACAAATAAAGCAGTGGTAAATTATAAGTCAGGATTAATTACAGAGGAAGAATTGATTCGAGCAGTTGATAAAGCAGGTTTTTCAGCTGAGGTAGAATATGAAAAAGATTATGATAGAGATGAAGAAATAAGAGAGAAAGAGATAAAATCTCTGGAAAGAGACTTTATAATATCTTTAATACTATCATTACCACTATTTATAGGATCCATGATACTTCCTCTATTTGGAATTGAAAGCTTTTTAGATAAGGGCATAGTTCAATTTCTACTATCAACACCAGTTCAATTTTATATAGGTAGAAGATTCTATAGAGGAGCTTATAATTCTCTAAGAGGTGGAGGAGCTAATATGGATGTATTAGTGTCCATGGGTACATTAGCAGCTTATTTCTTTAGTATATATAATTGGTTGTCAGGTTCATCTGAATACTATTTTGAATCATCAGCCACAATAATAACATTAATACTTTTAGGGAAATTAATGGAAGCAAGGGCAAAGGGCCAGACTTCAGAGGCAATAAAAACTTTAATGGGATTACAACCGGAAACAGCAACAATAATTAAAGATGGTGAGGAAGTTCAGGTTGATATAGAAGAATTGAGAATTGGAGATATAGTTTTGGTTAGACCAGGTGAGAGTATACCAGTGGATGGAGTAATAGTTGAAGGGAATTCGGCCTTGGACGAATCCATGATAACTGGTGAGAGTATACCAGTGGAAAAAACAGTTGGAGATGAAGTTGTAGGAGCCACTATAAATAAATTAGGTTCTTTTAAATTTAAAACAACTAAAATAGGAAAAGATACGGTTCTTTCTAAAATAATTCAAATGGTTGAAGATGCTCAAGGTTCAAAGGCTCCAGTACAGAGATTGGCAGATAAAATTTCTGGAATATTTGTACCAATGGTAGTTATAATAGCCTTGGGAACACTAGCTTTTTACTCTTTGATTAAAGGTGATATTAATTCAGGAGTATTAAATGCAGTGGCAGTACTGGTAATAGCATGTCCATGTGCATTAGGATTAGCAACACCAACAGCCATAATGGTTGGAACTGGTAAGGGTGCAGAAAATGGAATACTGATAAAGTCAGGAAAAGACTTGGAGCAAGCACACGAATTAGATGTAGTTATATTTGATAAAACGGGTACAATTACAAAGGGTGAACCAGAGGTAACAGATATAGTCTCTTATTCAAATATGGATGAAGAGGAAATTTTAAGAATATCCGGTTCAGTGGAAAGAGCTTCAGAACATCCTCTAGGACAATCAATTGTCGAAAGAGCAAGAGATAAAAAAATCTCCATGACAGAACCAGAAAACTTTACAGCAGTTCCAGGAAAAGGATTAGAGGCAAAATTTGAAGATAAAAAGGTTTTAATAGGGAATAGAAGACTTATGGTAGATAATAATATAGATATTAAAAATGCAGAAAAAGACCTATTGAGACTTGAAGAAGAAGGAAAAACTGCCATGCTATTGTCTGTTGAAGATAAACTTATAGGTATAATAGCAGTTGCAGATCAGATAAAAGAGAAATCCAAGGGAGCAATTGATAAATTACATGAAATGGGTATAGATGTGTATATGCTAACTGGAGACAATGCTATAACTGCTAGGGCAATTGGACAGCAGGTGGGAATAAGAGAAGAGAATATATTTGCTGAAGTATTGCCAGATGAAAAATCACAGGTAGTAGAGAAGATTAAAGGAGAAGGAAAATCTGTAGGAATGGTAGGAGACGGAATAAATGATGCACCAGCACTTGCAATAGCAGATGTTGGATTTGCAATTGGTACAGGAACAGATATAGCAATGGAAGCAGCAGATATAACACTTATTAGAGGAGACTTAGAAGGTATTGTAACAAGTATAAGACTCTCTAAAAGAACAATGAGAACCATAAAACAAAATCTGTTCTGGGCATTCTTTTACAATACAGTGGGAATACCAATAGCAGCATTAGGTTTTTTAAATCCAATGTTTGCAGGAGCAGCAATGGCTTTTAGTTCAGTTTCAGTAGTTACAAATTCATTGAGATTAAAGAGTTTTAAATAGAAAATAGGAGGAATAAAAATGGAAAAGATTATAAAAGTAGATGGCATGTCTTGTGGACATTGTGAAGCATCTGTTAAGGAAAGATTAATGGAAATAGAAGGTATAGAACAGGTTCAAGTTAATTTAGAAACCAAAGAAGTTAAGATTAAGGGAGAAGAAATTTCAGATAAGGAAGTTGAAGAGGCAATAGATGAAATCGGATTTGAAGTAATATAAAACTTATGAAAGTAGTGATATTATGAATGAGGGAAAGAAAAGGGCTTTAGTTAAATTAAAGACGGTTCGAGGGCAAATGGATGGGATTATTAGGATGATTGAAGAAGATAGATATTGTGTAGATATATCTACACAAATCCTATCTGCCCTATCATTATTAAAAAAATCTAATCTAGATGTTTTGGATGGTCATATAAGATCCTGTGTTTCAGAGGCCATATTAAAAGGAGAAACAGAGGGAGAAGAAAAAATAGAAGAGATGATGTATGTAATAGATAGATTTATTAAATAGGATATTAATCTCTCTATTGATTTCTAATGGGAAATAATCGCATTGTAATAGAAATATATTTATATTATAATGTTCTTATATTAGAAAACAAAAAGGAGAAATATTATATGGATGAAAAAGATAATGGAGCAGTAAATATTATTTTTGTACTATTTATTATAGCTATACTAGTCTATGCAATGGTGATGGGCATTTTATATATTAATACTTTTCTTCATAGTGATATGAGAAATCAGGTAGAATCTGCTGAATTAGAAAAAATAGATATGGAAAATATTGGATCAGAGAGCATAATTGACAAAGAATACAAATTTTCCGTGAAGAACGGTGAGGCTATAGTATTAGGACTGTCAGAAATAGAATCAGATCTGATCAAGGACAATAAACTGATAATACCAGAAACAATTATATATGATAATAAGACCTATAGGGTGACTGAAATAGGATCAGAAGCATTTATGGGAAAAAACTTAAAGACCGTGAATATACCATCTTCTGTAAGGTCAATCGGGCAATCTGCATTTAGAGAGAACAATATAAGTGATTTAGATTTAGGAAGTTCAGTGGAAATTATAAGTAAAAATGCTTTTGCAGATAATTCCCTAGACAAGATAAAAATCCCTGATTCAGTTAAGAAGATTGAATCAGGATCTTTTAAAGGCAATAAGATTATGGAAGTGGATATGGCTGCACATGTCCAATTGGATGATTGGGCTATAAATGGAAGATTTGCAGATGCATATTTTTTTGCACTAGAAGGAAAAGGTAGATATATTAGAGAAGACGAATATCTCTATAGCTGGAAAATAAAATAATAAGAAAAAAATCTCTTTTCGAAGAGATTTTTTTAATTGGAAAGTATTATGTAAACTTGTGAGTAGTAAATAAATTAGGGTATATAATAACTATAAATATGAATATAGGAGGGAAATATATGGAGTATAAAGATTATTATAATGTACTGGATATAGATAAATCAGCAACTCAAGATGAGATAAAAAAGAAATATAGAGAATTAGCAAAAAAATATCATCCTGACTTAAATAAAGGGGATGAGAAATCACAGGATAAATTTAAAGAAATAAATGAGGCCTATGAAGTCTTAGGAGATGAGGAAAAGAGAAAGAATTACGATACCTTTGGTTCGAATTTTAGCCATGGACAACAATTTGATCCATCTCAACATGGTTTTGGTGGTTTCACATATGAATCTTCAGATATAAATTTTAGTGACTTATTTGGAGACCTATTTGGAGGAGCTGGTGGTGGAGCCGGTTTTAATATGGATGATATATTCACTGGTGCTGCTGGTGGAAGAAGGAGACCTAGCAAACCAAAATATGAATTTAAATTGGGAATAAGTATTGAAGAAGGCTATAAAGGTGGAAAAAAAGACCTGACAATTAATATAAATGGTTCAAGAAAAAATATAGATGTAAATATTCCGAAGGGAATAACCTCTGGTAAAAAGTTAAGAGTAAAAGGAGATAAATGGGGAATAGATGGAGATGTATATTTTGAAATAGATATTAGAGATGACGGAAAACACAGACTTGATGGACTGGATATAACAACTATTTTAAATGTACTGCCTTGGGAGGCTGTATTAGGAGAGGAAGTTATTGCAGAAACTCTAGGAGGAAGAATAAAAGTAAATATTCCTAAAGGTATAGATTCAAACAAAAGAATAAAAATACCAAATCGTGGATATGAGGATATGAAAGGTAAAAAGGGAGATCTGTATTTAGAAATAAGGATTGTAAACTCTCCTTCATTATCTAAAGAAGAATTAGAATTATATAAGCAGTTAAAAGAGTTATCAGGACATAATCCAAGAAGATAGAATTTAAATAAAGGAGTGAGTAGAATGGATTTAAGTAAATACACACAAAAAGCAGTGGAAGCAATAGAGGTGTCTCAAAAGGAAGCTATTAAACAGGGTAATTCCAGATTAGAGGAAATCCATATTCACTATGGATTGCTAGAAGATTCAAATGGTTTAATTTCTCAAGTCTTATCCTATATGGGAAAGAATTTGGAGAATATTAGAACAGATGTTAAAGAAGAGGTGGACAATCTTCCAAAGGATTCTAGTAATACCCCTTTACATGCAGGGAGAAGTTATTCAAAAATATTGTTGGATGCAGAAGATGAGATGAAAAAGTTAAATGACAAATATATTTCAGTGGAGCATATTTATATATCCCTGTTAAGAGAGAAGAGAATCAGATCTGAGGATATATTTAGAAAGTATGGAATAGATCTACAGAGCTTTCTTCAAACATTAGAGACCATAAGAAAAACAGGAGTAGATGATGAATCAACAGATGAGGATTATGAAGTTCTCCTACAATATGGCAGAGATTTAGTTCAAGAAGCTAAAAAGGGTGAAATAGATCCAGTAATAGGTAGGGATGAAGAAATAAGAAATACCATAAGAATACTTTC
>JARIDA010000047.1 GCA_029257065.1 Tissierellaceae bacterium
CATATAAATTTAGCAGGATATGTATAGAGTTTAAATCCTTATTATATAAAAAATTATATTCTAGTTTTTTATATATATTTAAAAAATCTTTGCTTTCTAATGCCATTAAATCCCTCCTGCTTATTTACCATGTAACAATTTATTTCTTTATTAATATATCTATAATAGAATCATAATCGCTATTAAAATTTATCTCATATATTCCATAGTGCATTTTTTTTGAGAGTTCACGTTCATATACTCTCTCTTCAAAATCTTTTTTATCACTAATTAATCCTTCTTCATATAGTTTTTTAGATATGGTGTATAAATCATCACCTTTTTCCACCTGAAAACTTATAATATTATCTTCTTTATTATTTTTAATATCTTGTTTTAACTCTTCACTATTTTTTTCATTTTTATCATAATTAATTTCCTTATTTTTTTCATTTATAAGAATATTTTCTTTTAAAGTAACCATTCCTAAATCTTCTGCTCTTTCAATAATATCCTGATCTGATAGGGGCTCATATTCTATTCTTGGATTAATATAATATAAAATATTTGTTAATATAATTCCAATACCTAATCCTAATAATATATATTTAAAATTATTTTCATCCATTATATTTTCTCCTATCTATCCTCTGATTCTTTAAATAGAGATTCTAGTAAATTATCCATTTCTTTTTTTCTCTTTCGAGTTTCAGCCTCTAAAATTTCGTATCTTTTTCCATCTTTAATTACTATATCTCCTTCTTTTATATTTTCAGGAAATAGATTTACATTTAATTCTAAATACTCTTTATTAATCTCTAAAATTAAAATACCATTATCTATTCTATCAACTATACCCTTCATTATGCAACCCCTTATTGGCATTTTATATTTCTTTTTTATTAAAATTCAAAGTTTTTTTCAATTCTTATTTCTCTTCCATCTGTTGAAATCTTTATATTACCATCTTGATCTGTTCTAAATATTTCAGAACCTATGTTTTCTAATCTTTTTATAACCTTATTATCAGGATGGCCGTATTTATTGTCTTTACCTACACTAATAACCGAATAGTTTGGCTTAACTCTATTCAAAAAGGCCTCTGTACTAGATGTATCACTACCATGGTGACCTACTCTTAATAAATTGGATTTAAGCTTAATATTCCCTTCAATCAATGCCATTTCTGAAGCTTCTTCTGCATCTCCCATAAATATTGAATTGAATTTACCATATTCTATATTTACAACTGCAGAATTATTATTTATATCCTTATATGTTTTATTAGGCCCTATAATTTCTATCTTCAAATCATTCTCGTCTAAAATCTTAAGTCCTAACTTAGCCTCTTTAACAGTAATAGAATGATTTTTAATTTCAAGTAATAATTCTTCGAATATTTTTGTATTATTTGTTTTATTTGGTAAATATATATTTTCTATATCAAAATTTCTAATAACTTCTGGCAAACCACCAATATGATCTTCATGAGGATGAGTTGCTATTAAATAATCTATTTTGTCCACTTCTAGTTCTCTTAAGTTACTGATAACTCTCTTACTTTTGGACTTACTTCCTCCATCAATTAGCATGGTTTTATTATTGTGGAATTTTATAAATGTGCTATCACCTTGATCTACATCCAAAATATAAATTTCTAATTCTCCAAGTTTTTCTTTTGTTGGTTGCATATTATTAAATATTAAATATGAACCTAATAATATTATAGTTAATACTATTATTATATTTTTCTTTTTTCCCATTTGTACCTCTCTTCAAATAAATAAACCTTGTTGATTGTCAACAAGGTTTATTTATTTTATTTTTAAATTTCTAATATAAAATCTCTTTCAACTTCTCTAGAGTATAATTCAATTGCATTTAATATAAAACTTGTTAGCTTTACATTTAAAGACATAGAAAAATTCAAATCATTGCTAAAACTCTCTTTCAATGAATATTCTTCTTCTATAATATTATTAATATATTCTTTTATATTATTATTTAATGTTTCTATATCCATTTCATATATATCTAGATTTTCCGTCTCAATTTTATTGCTTTTGAATTCATGATTTTTAGCATATTCGTTTAATTTCGATTCATATTTTAAGTGTTTGAACATATTATCTCTAAAAGTCCAACGTTTTGCATGTGGTAAACAAGTATAATCCGATATATAATGTGAAACTATTCCTATTCTCCTACTTAAGTTTTTCATTGACAAAGGATCTATTGATCCTTTAATATCTAGTTTTCTATTACTATATATAATCTTTATAATCTCTTTTGTTACAAAGTCTAAACTTTCATCCTTATAATGTCTTATTAATTTATATTTAGGTAATAAATCGGGTAATATTGAACCCCATATTAAGCTATCTTCATCTAGATTTATTTTATATATGTCAAAGATATTTTCATTCATTTCTTTAGCTATTATTTTATGTGCGTCTGCAAATATTTTAAACACATCCTTTTTTATAATATAGCATCTTCTTTCATTATTACTAGTATATAAGAATTTAGCTCATAAGTCAATATTAGCTTATAGTAGATTAGTTAAATATTTTTCATATATTTCATAGTCTAACTCTGAAAACAATATAAATTTAACTTCTTCAATATCCATACTATTATCCAAAAAATCTAGCACTGCCTTTATAGCAATTTTTACTGCCTCTTTTATAGGATATCCATAGCCTCCAGTTGAAATAGAAGGAAATGAGATGGTCTTAAGTCCATATTCTCTTGCCAGTTCTAATGAGTTGTAATAAGCACTGTACAACAACTCACTTTCATTTTGATTTCCATCTTTATATATAGGACCTACAGTATGAATTATATATTTAGCAGGCAAATCCCCAGCAGTAGTTATTTTTGCTTCTCCAGTAGGACATCCTCCAATTCTTTTACATTGTTGTAATATGGAAGGACCTCCAACTTTATGAATAGCACCATCTACTCCACTACCACCTAGTAATGTATTATTAGCCGCATTAACTATAGCATCTGTTGAGACTTCAGTAATATCTTTTTTTAATATATTTATAACAGTTTCTTTATATTTAAACAATTAAATTCCTCCTAGTTTTATAATAAAAATATATCCTCTTCAAAACTATTTCTAATTATTTCATCCGTCCATACGGAAGCTTGAACTTCGCCTATATGTTTTTTGTCTAAAAAAAACATACACATTCTAGATTGACCTATTCCTCCACCTATAGTATATGGTAATTCACCCTTTAATAGCTTATCATGGTAATATAAAGATTTTCTCTCCTCAACATCTGCTATTTTAAGTTGTTTCAATAAACTCTCCTCATCTACTCTTATACCCATACTTGATATTTCCAGAGGAGATTCAAGTATAGGATCCCAAAATACTATATCTCCATTTAATTCCCAATCATCATAATCTGGCGCTCTCTCCTCGTGAACTTTTCCTGACTTTAAAACTTTTCCTATTTGATATATAAAAACTGCTTTATATTTTTTTGTTATGATTTTCTCTCTTTCTTCGGATGTCTTATCAGGATATTTATCTTCTAATTCCTGAGTTGATATAAACTTGATTTTTTCTGGTAATTTTTTAATCCACTTTTCCTTATATAGGTTATCTAAATATGATTCTGTGTCTTTAAACACTTTATATATGGATTCTACTATGTTCTTTAAATATTCATAATTTCTATCTTCTTTTTTTATTATTTTTTCCCAATCCCACTGATCTACATATAAAGAGTGAGTCTCATCCAATATCTCATTTGGTCTAATAGCATTCATATCAGTATAAATTCCCTCATAAAGATTGAACTCATACCATTTAAGGGCTAATCTTTTCCATTTTGCCAGTGATTGAACAATTTCTAATTGCTTATTATGTTTTGTCATTTCAAATGATACTGCCTTTTCTTCCCCAGTAAGATTATCATTTAATCCACTTTCTGGCTTTACAAATAGAGGTGCAGATACTCTTATTAAATTTAACTCTTCACCTAATCTTCTTTCAAAATAATCTTTTATCTCTTTAATTGCAATCTGTGTATCTCTTAATCCCATTTAAAACCCTCCTCCAATATATAAATAAAAACCTTTCATCCTGAACAGGACGAAAGGTTTAATTTCGTTGTACCACCTAATTATAATAACGATTATTGTATTAATATAGCAATATCGAGCTAATCCGTCTAATTTTACTTATTTTCAAATTAGATACTCAAAAATGTTTTTCATGTATAAATGAAATATCAGCTTCCACCATATCTGACTCGCTATAAGTACTTTATACACTAATCTTTTTATCATCGTATTATGTATTTTTAATATTTAAGCTATTATACAATAATAATAGATTATTGTCAATTATTAGATTAGATTTAATTCTAATAGTAACTTCTTAAAACAATGTCATTGAAATTGGCATAAATTATTATAATAAAAACAATCAAATAAAAAAACCTTACAATTACTTGATTGTAAGGTTTTTAGATGGCACACCCGGAGGGAGTCGAACCCCCGACCTTCTGGTTCGTAGCCAGACACTCTATCCAGCTGAGCTACGGGTGTATATTTTAAATCTCTACATAAAAAAATGGAGCGGGTGAAGGGGATCGAACCCTCGCAACCAGCTTGGAAGGCTGGGGCTCTACCACTGAGCTACACCCGCGCACTTAAATTTACTCTCTATTTAAATATTTTGGAGCGGAAGACGAGATTCGAACTCGCGACCCTCGCCTTGGCAAGGCGATGCTCTACCACTGAGCCACTTCCGCGCATAAATATTTAAATGGTGGGAGAGACCGGATTCGAACCAGTGAAAGCATAGCTAACGGATTTACAGTCCGTCCCCTTTAACCACTCGGGCACACTCCCTTATTTGGAGCTGACGAGAGGAATTGAACCCCCAACCTATTGATTACAAGTCAATTGCTCTGCCAATTGAGCTACGTCAGCCTATTA
>JARIDA010000110.1 GCA_029257065.1 Tissierellaceae bacterium
TCCAGTAGATTTTGTAGTAAGAAAAATGATGGAAAAAGATTTAGAAAAACTAGATATAGAAAAGGAATATCATGACTATTTAACACAAGCTAGGGTTTATAGTAGTTCTACACCTACCCCAATGCATGAAAATATATCTAGACTAGAAAAAGAAATAAAAGAAATAGATAAAGAAGTAAAGGATCTTAAAGAAGAAATAAGAGAAAGAAAAAAATATAAAAAAGATTATCCAAGAATAGCAGCTAGAAATAGGCAGATAGCAGAAAGAAAAGAAAAAGAGAAAAATATAAGTAAAGAAAAAAAGCAAGCAGAGAAGCCTAGAGTAACACTTGAAGAATTAAAGGAAAAAGCAGAAGTGGAATATAATAAGCAAATGGAAAGGATTCCTAAAAAAGAAAAAAAGAGAGAAAAGCCTAGAAATATCAGAGGTGCAAGATAATATTTTATAGATCCAGAGTATAATAGTAGATTAAGGGAGTGTTTAAAATGGATAAAAAGCTAATGGAATCTATCAGAGGAATACTTAAAGAAGAATTAGAGCCAATAAAATCAGATATAAAAGGATTTCCTGATGAATTCAATTAAGGATATATGATCATTATGATGAAGTTTACCATTAATTCCTGCTATTATTATATTAATATTCTTCATACTATTAGCAATGTTATTGAGATTAGAATGTCTTTCAATAACTTATAGGGGTTATAAAAAAATAAGCTTGTCTTAAATTTTAAAAAATATTATATGCTATAATAAAATTACAAACCAAAAGTAAGATAGAGAAAAACATCTATACAACAGAGAGATAAGGTATAAAGAAGTGGCTTTATTCTACTGACCAAGCGTCAAATAAATTACAACCAATGTTATTTAGGTAAATGGGAAGGAGTGAAATATAATGGGAAATAGGATCAGTAAAAAGATTTTTTTAAACATTAATGATAATAAACTGGTTACTCTTAAAAATCCAGATAACTTAAAATACTATTCTTATATAGCAGAACAAAAGGAAAAAGGGAATAGACAAATATTAATAACAACTAAACAAATGATAAAAATATTAGAAATATATATATATAACTCTAATGCTGAAATTATGGAGATAATTTTTTTGGAAAATGATGCTGATTATAAAAAAGAAATAGATGAGTTAGTAACTAAACTAAATAAAAGGAATATTCCATTTGCTAATTTCATAAAAAAAATAGAATTTTTAAATAGTAATGATAGCGTAGATATTCAGTCAATAGAGTTTAATTATCGATTGAACGATTTGATTTTTATAGTAAAATTATATTTAAATGGAATCCTGTATATTTCAGATCATGGTGAGGAAGCAACTAATAATGAAATAAAAAAACTAATTATGAATATAGGACTATTAAATTGAAGAAGAAATTAATACCAATTATAGAATGGATTAATGAATATCTAGGTGAACTTTCAGCAATTTTGAGTGTTATAATTAACCAACTTTGTTCAAAATCAATTGCTAAATTAAATTTTTTAGGGTTCGATGAATCAGTATTCCAAATATTTAGTACATCAATTCTAATAATTATATTATCTCCTTTTATTAAAAAAATAAAAAAGTGCTTATATCAACGAATAACTAGAATCAATATAATATTTAAGAGTAGTTTTTCAAGTGAACAATCAATAGAAGATACATGTTTTATATCTTTTGATAATAAATATAAACTCTCTAAACTTTACATTAATATTGAGGTGATAGGAGACCCTCAACTTCTTTTAGAATCAAAGATTACAATTAATTTCCCTGAAGTTTTTACGGTTAATCCTATTAATCAGGATGAAGACAAAGAATTATATGAAATATCGCCAAATAGATCTGGTATCATTATAGAGGCAAAAGAATTTTTTAACAATGAAAAAACTGAGAGAGTACAAGAAAATAAAACTATTGGAATTTCTCTATACAAGGAAGGTAAAGATACTAATAGTAATACTGAATTACAATTAAATTGTAATGAAATATATTTAGAAAACAATAAAGTTAATATCTAGGGGTGAAGAGATGGCATTTATTAATACAACATGGTGGGAAGACAATGAAGTCGATACAACTGAATCAATAGATACAATAGTTCAGAAGATTCATAGAAATATACCAGAATATGATGATGAGACCTCAAATAATTATGTCAATATAGAAAGAAGTATGGCTTTTGATAGAAAGCAAGAAATTTTTTTAAATGATACAAGAATCGAATATAATCTCATAGAATTTAAAATGGATGTACAGAAAACTATAGATACAGATGAAAATAATAGCAGCATTGATAATTTTAGAATTGAACCTGAGCCTAACATTAGAGAAACAACAATAAATGCATTTATACTGATTTTTAGAGATGAATCTGGAAAAATAAATTATATAATTGATCGTCCTTTAGGAGATGCTCGTAAAATGTTAAGAAGGTTCATGAACTATGAATCCAGAGGAGAGATTACAGAAAAAGAAATAAATGTGACTAGTGATTTCTTTTTGTGGTTAGTTTATAAATTATTTAATAAAGAAAATGAGTTTGAACTGATGACACCTGATCGGAATATAAAAGAATTGACTATCAATGCTATTATTGGCATTAGAGGTATAACTCATGATCAAAACACTGTAAGAGCTGATGGTGATGAAGTAATGAATCTAATAAGTACACTAGCTTTTATATTAGAGTCAGAAAGTATAAATAGAGTTGTTTTAAAATTTTACTATAACAATATTCATGAAAATATAGAAGTTAGACTAGAGAATAATAAAATAGCTGTAGATCCTGATAAATATGTTGGCGAATACAAAAATAGAGAAGGTGCTAATTACGATTATAATCGTATGTTGGCTCAATTATTATTGTTGGTATATTTAGATATAATACCAAATTTAAAAAATGTTTTTTTATTAGCTAAAAAAGAGGGTTGGAATCAATCTAGAATAGAGAGTTTTATCGAACAAGTTAAAGAAAAATTGATTGAAAGAATAGATTCTATAGATTAATAACTTTGTAAGTTTAGATTAATTCTATCTACTGTTAAAATAATAGAAGCAAGTAATTATTCAGATATAAAAAGACTCAAGAGTGAAAAAATAGAAATTTGTGAGTTTGTCTTAAATGTAATTAAGTAAAACTCGATATTATAAATTGATGAACATTAGTAGATAAATATGAATCAAGGGAGAGAGGGAAATAAGTGAAAGTTAAAGTAATATATTCATTTACATACAACAAATTAGAAGAAAGAATTAACTCGTTTTTAGAAAAAAATGAGGATAAAATTGAAGTTACAGAAATCAAGTGGAAATCATTTATAGAGCATTATGCAATGATAGTCTATAAAATAAAATAGTTTCTAATTTACAAAAATCCAATTTGTCTTAATGCTAATTATGACAAACTAATCTAAACAGCTAAATACATTGATACTTCAAGGCTAGGGTGGATTTTGCACTCTGGCTATTTTTATTTTTAAATTTTGAGTTTGTCATAGTATCTTATTTTGCTTATTTTTGTAAAACTAAGTTAGATCATTGAAGGCTTTAAGAAATATAAACAAAGAAAAAGAAAAATCTAGAAGTCCTAGAATGAGAAGATAAAATATAAAAGGCTGAACGCCCTTTGATTGTTCTTACTCTTATAACAGAATAGGAAGTTTTTTTACCTATTCTGTTATAAGAGTTTTATATTTATACAAAGTATTAAAATAGATTCTAGAGATCTTTATCTTATTTAGTCTACTTTATTAAAAGTCCAACTCATTTGCTTATTAAGAATTTCCTCTACTTCTTCTGATGTTATATCAAATTTTTCAGCTGTTTTATTACTTATAATTTCATCTTCGGGTAGATTTTCTGGTGTTTCTTCTTCATAATATAAAGAGTTCCAAGCTTCATATACTTGAACTTCATCTTCTGTTAATTGTTTACTCCAGTCTTTATTATATAATTCATGATTAAATTCCATTTTATTGTAGTCACCAGCTTTAACGTCACCAGCTTTAGCCCATTCTCCATCAGGTGCATATTCAGACTTACCTAATGTATATGCACTATATTCTGCATATTCTTCATAGTCAAAATAACCTATTATAATAGCATTAAAGTCATGTTCTTCTTTTGCTACTTCGACTAATTTTTTAGATAAACTTTTTAAATCTTCTATTGTTACTTCTTCATGAACTGCAACACGCCAAGAATATCTATCAGCAATACCTGTTGAAACATCATCTTTTGAAACTATAGTGTAGCTTGGAAGATAAACAACTTCTTCTTCTTTCTCCGAGATACTTTCCTCTTTCTCTGTGATATTTTCTTCTTCCGATTCATTACTCCCACAACCTATAAATGATAAACTAAGTATGCATAGCATAAATATTATTAGTAGTCTTTTGTATGTATTAGAAATCTTCATTAAAAAATCATCCTTTCTATATATTTAAATATCTAATAATTCTTTCTTCTTACTTTCAAACTCTGCCTCAGAAATAATTCCTTCATCCATTAAACTTTTAAATTGCCTTATTTTCTCTATAGGATCATCATTTTGATTTTTAATATTAGGACTATCATTTTTTATATATTCAAATATTATTCTATGTGCTTCATTAAATATAGACTCTGCTGAATGTTTGTCTAAACCTACGTTAAACACTTCTCCCAATGTATCGATCGTTACAACTCCCATTACCATACCTTTAGACAATGAGATATCACTAATTCTATCCATTGATATTGTTTGAATATCTTTCCCAAGACCCATCAATTTACTTTGACCAATTATAATTCTTTTGTTAGTAATAGCATAGGCATAGTTGTTTTTATGATCACTTACACTTAAATAATCCTTTAACCCTATAAATGTCATATAAACTTCTTCATTATTATCTAAAACTTCTTCAATTATTGTAAAGTGCCTTAAACCTGATCGTTTACTAAAACCCGAACCTGTGCCATTTTCCAAACAATTATTATACATACTTTCTGCTGTTCTCATAACATCACCCCCTATATATA
>JARIDA010000113.1 GCA_029257065.1 Tissierellaceae bacterium
TTCTTGAGTATTTTATAATATTCTTTTTAATTATTACTCTGAATTTTTTTCTCCCCAGGTTAATGCCTGGGGATCCTTTTACTTTTCTATCTTCTGGTGAAGGTGAAGTACATCAAAATTACACAGAAGAACAAATAGAAGAATATAAGAAATATTATGGAATGGATAAACCTCTATTAGAACAGTATAAAGATTATCTTCTGAATTTAGTAAGTGGTAATTTAGGATATAGTATATATTATAATGACAATGTGTTTAGTATCGTTTCAAATAGAGCAAAGTGGACCTTAGGAATCACCCTTTCATCTCTCCTAATCAGCACTTTAATAGGCTCTATTCTGGGTAGTTTATCTGCTTGGTATAGAAATACTTTAGTTGATAAAAGCTTATATCCTTTAATGATTTTATTATCTGAAATACCTTCTTTTTTAATTGCAATAATATTATTATTTACTTTAGCTGCTAAAGTAAGTTTTTTCCCCTTATCAGGAGGGATGACAGTATTTGCAGATTATGAAAATATTTTTGAAAAAATTATAGATATTGTAAGACATGCTTTACTGCCTAATTTAGCTTTAGTATTAACTCAAGTAGGTGGGTTTTATTTATTAGCCAGAAATAGTATGATAAGTGTAATGTCAAAGGATTATATGAGGACTGCACAAGCTAAGGGTTTGAGTTCTAGTAGAATTGTATTTAGACATGGACTTAAAAATTCTATGTTACCTATTATTACAAGGTTTTTTATGAGCTTAGGTTCTGTACTTGGTGGAGCAATATTAGTGGAAAATGTATTTAACTATCCTGGTTTAGGACGTCTTATGAGGGAAGCAGTTAATGTAAGAGACTATGTATTAATTCAAGGAATATTTCTAATTGTGGCTTTTCTCGTATTAACTATGAATTTTATGGCAGATATTTTTTATAAAAAAATTGATCCAAGGGTGACTTAAGTGGAAAAAAATCTATTTAAATTTAAAAAATTTACTATATGGGGGAAACTCTCCATTATATTTTTGTGTTTAGTTATTTTTATTGGACTATTTGCTCCATATATATCACCCTATGCCCATAATGCACCTTCAGGTAAGTCTTTAGAAGCTCCTAGTAGAAATCACTTATTTGGTACAGATGATTTGGGAATTGACCTGCTATCACAGATATTTTACGGGGCTAGATTGAGCTTGATAATTGGTTTTTCTACTTCGCTTTTGGCAGGTTTGGGAGGGGCACTTCTTGGAGTTATATCTGGGTATTATGGAGGTATTGTAGATAAGTTAATTATGAGATTGGCAGATACAATGCTTGCATTGCCAAATCTGCCAATGATGATATTATTAGGAGCATTTTTTGGACCTAGTATTAAAAATATTGTTCTAGTTTTAGTTCTTTTTTCCTGGACAGGTCCTGCTAGAATAATTAGGTCAAAAGTAATATCTATTAAAAAAGAATCTTATATTGTAATGTCTAGAAGTTATGGTGCTAGTTTTTTCCATTTATTTAAAACTCATTTTTTGCCAGAGATAATGCCTATTTTAGCTATTAGTATTATAAGAATAACTAGTAGGGCCATTGTTGCTGAAGCTGGATTATCTTTTTTAGGACTTGGAGATCCTACCTCTAAAAGCTGGGGATTAATTATAAATCATGGAATAAATTTTAAGGGAATATATTTTACAGAATATTGGAAATGGTGGGTTATGGCTCCATTACTAAGTACTATGATATTAATTCTTGCTATTTCCTATATAAGTAGAGATTTAGAAAGGATTTTAAATGAAAAATTGTAAAGAGGTGTACTATGAATAATTCATTGTTGAATATAGAAAAACTTCGAGTTAAATATAAGCTGAACAATGAAACTATTAAGGGTGTTAATGATGTAAGTTTTTCTATTAAAAAAGGTGAAAGTTTAGGTATAATAGGAGAATCTGGTAGTGGAAAAACTTCTATAGCAATGGCTATAATGGGTTTGGTTAAAGAGCCAGCCGAAGTTAAGGGAAATATAATATTTCATGGAAAAAATATTAACGGATTAGAAAAGAAACAATTAAATTCTCTTAGATGGAAAAAAATGGCTATTGTTTTTCAAAATAGTTTAGATATCTTAAATCCTCTTTTGACTATTCATGATCAAATTTCTGAGGTCTTAATTAGACACACTAATTTGTCTAAAGTAGAAATAAATGAAAAGATTATTGAATTGCTATTAAAAGTTGGGCTAAATGAAGATGTATCTTCAGCTTATCCACATGAGCTTTCAGGAGGAATGAGACAACGTGTTCTCATTGCAATGGCTTTATCATGTGAGCCGGAACTACTTATTGTAGATGAACCAACATCATCTTTAGATATGGTATCTAAAAATGAGATTATTAAATTGTTATCTGATCTTTATAAAGAAAATAATTTCGCTTTATTGGTAATATCACATGAATTAGATACGGTTTTAAAACTTACTTCTAATATTTGTGTAATGTACTCTGGTACCATAGTAGAGTCAGGTAGAACATCAGAAGTTATTAAGAATCCTATGCACACATATACTAAGGGCTTACTAAATTCCTCTCCAGAAATCAACCCTTTTGGAGATATGTGGGGAATTCCAAGTGGGAAGATGACAGTTGATGAACTTGGATGTCCTTTTAAAGATAGATGTACTCAAAGTATAGATTTATGTAAAATAGAAAGACCAAGATTAAAATACATTTTCAATGATAGACAAGTTGCATGTAATCGTGGAGGAATTGCAACTATATTAAAAGGTTTGAAAATATCAAAAACATATAAAAGTAAGGATAGAATTGTGAAGGCTTGTATTGATTGTCATATAAAAATTAAAAGTGGAGAAATTGTTGCTTTAATAGGTGAATCAGGATCAGGAAAAACAAGTCTTGCTAGTGTATTATCAGGAGTTTTAAAAGCAGATAATGGTGGAGAAGTTTTCTTTGAGGGAAATCTTGTTAATGGAAATAATTTTACTAGCCGAGAAAATGGTATTCAAATAGTTTTTCAAGATCCTTTTTCTGCTATAAATGAAAAGTTAAGTGTCATTGATGCCATAAGTGAGCCTTTAAAAATAATGAGAAAATTATCGGATGACTATTTTAAAAGAGATGTTAAAAAAGCATTGAAATCAGTTCAACTACCTGATGATGATAATTTTATTAATAGAAAATGTTATACTCTTAGTGGAGGGCAGAGACAAAGAGTTTCATTGGCTAGAAGTTTAATTGTAAATCCTAAACTTTTAATTGCAGATGAAATAAGTTCTATGCTTGATCCATCTACTCAAGCTAATATATTAAGACTTCTAAAAAAACTGCAAAACAAACAGGGTTTTAGCATGCTTTATATAACTCATGATTTAGCGGTTGCTAGAAAAATTGCAGATAGAATATATGTAATGTCTCAAGGTAGAATTGTAGAAGATGGTATAACATCTGAAATATTTTTAAATCCTAAACATGAGTATACAAAGAAACTTATAGGAGAATCCTTTATTATATAAACAAAACAAGCTTATGTGATTTTAAAAGAAAAATTTAAAAAATAGATAAAATATGTTTTCTAATTTAGTTTAGGAAACATATTTTTTTATAGAAAAGTCTAAATATTAATTTATTCCTATAATATTAATAGAATGGTATAATGTAGGAAATATGGTTAGTTGAGGAGAGATAAGATGTTTTATAAAAAAATTAAAATAAAGTATAAAATGTTTATTGGTTTTGGATTAATAATAGCAATAATGTTATCTGTAATAGGATATTCATATTATAGTTTCATTCAAAGTGAAGAAGCTTTTGATTTAAATATTGAAACCTATACAATCATTACTAATACCAATAGTCTTTTGGAGAGTATGATTAATATGGAAACAGCTGCAAGAGGATATGCTCTAGCAGGAAAAGAAGAATATCTTGAACCTTATCATATAGGAAAAGAAGAATATGAGAAGTATTTTGATTTAGTGAAATATTCCACTTTTAATAGAGATAATCAACAAGCAAGATTAATAAGGATAAAAGAAAATCATGATAACTGGATTGAGTGGGCAAATAAAGATTTAATTCAGGGTAAAAGAGATGTGGAATCTGGTGTAATGGAAATAGAAGATTTAAATAGTATTATTCAACAAGGAAAAGGTAAAAAATATATAGATAATATAAGATTTAATATTGATGAAATTATTCTTGAAGAAGAAGTTATATTAGAAGAAAGAATTAGTAAACTAGATAAGTTAAAACTTAGAATTGTTGGAGTTATGTCAATAGGAGGAATAATAGCAACAATCTTAGGATTAATTACTGCTCTTTTCATTACAGAAACTGTTGTTGGACCTGTAAATAGTTTGAGAAAAACATTTTCTGATATATCTAAAGAAGAAGGAGACTATAAGTTCAGATTAAATGTGGACTCAAAAGATGAATTGGGACAAATGTCTAAAAGTTTTAATGAGTTTATGGATAAAATAGAAGCTATAATTATAGAAAATACTAATGCTAACTGGGTAAAAACTGGTCAAAATGAATTAAATAAAAAGTTAAATGGAGTTAATGATATTCAACAATTTGGAGAAGAAGCAATAAGTCATATTACAAAATATATTGGTGGACAAATTGCCAGTATATATCTAAGAAATAATAAGGATGAATATATTTTATTAAGTAGCTATGGTCATAAAAAAATGGATAAGGAATTTAATATTGTAGAAGGACTTATCACTCAGTCTGCCATAGAAAAAGAATGTATGATATTAAAAGATATTCCAGATGATTATTTAAAAATTCATTCTGGACTAGGCGAGTCTAAACCAAAGAATTTATTAATAAATCCATGTATATATGATAACCAAGTAGAACTTGTTATTGAAATAGGTAAGTTTGAGGAGTTTACAGATTTAGAATTAGACTTTATTGATGGAATAAGCGTAAGTATAGGGGCAAGTGCTCAGACAATTATGGCGAAAAATACAATGGAAGAATTGCTTGTAAAGACATTGGATCAATCTGAAGAACTTCAAGTTCAACAAGAAGAATTAAGACAAACCAATGAAGAACTGCAGGAACAGGCTAAAGCTTTAAGAAAATCAGAGGAAGAACTGCAAATACAGCAAGAAGAGTTGAGAGTAACAAATGAGGAATTGGAAGAATACAGTAAGGCACTATTACTAGAAAAAAATAATATGATTTCGAAAAATGAAAATTTAAGAAATGCAAAACTGGAGATAGAAGCTAAAGCGAAAGATATTGAAAAGACTAGTAGATATAAATCTGAATTTTTGGCCAATATGTCTCATGAGCTTAGAACTCCTCTAAATAGTATATTGGTTCTTTCACAGATATTAGGTGAAAAAAATCCTAATAGTTTAATAACAGAAAAATATTTAGAATATGCTAATACTATTCATTCCTCAGGTCAAGATTTACTTAAATTAATTAATGATGTACTTGATTTATCAAAAGTGGAAGCTGGAAAAATGTTAGTTGATATAGAGACAATAAATTTAGAGGCATTGGCAGATTATGTGGAAAAATCTTTTAGGCATATAGGCTTAGAGAAAGGAATTGAATTTGAAATTAAATTGGATGAGGATTTACCAGAAACAATAAATTCAGACCTATCAAGATTAGAACAAATATTGAAAAATTTACTTTCTAATGCTTTTAAATTTACAGAAGAGGGACGAGTTGTCTTTCGTATATCTAGGTCTAAAAAAGAAAAAGATTCCATATGTATTTCAATTAAAGATACAGGAATAGGTATACCAGAGGAAAAGCAATCAGATATATTTGATGCTTTTAAGCAGTCGGATGGTACAATTAGCAGGAAGTATGGTGGAACTGGACTGGGTCTTTCAATTTCAAAAGAGTTAACAAATCTTATAGGTGGAGAAATATCTCTGGAAAGTCAAGAAGGTAAAGGAAGTAAATTTAGTTTAATAATTCCTGGAAACTATAATGATATAAAAGATATAGATAATATATTAGAAGAGAGAGAAATAGACATAAAGGATGATAGGGATAGTATAAAGGAAAAGGATAAGATTGTTTTAATAATTGAAGATGATAAAAACTTTTCTAAAGTATTAAGTGAAGTTGCTAAAGACAAGGGATATAAGGTCTTAATTGCTCAAGACGGTAGTTCAGGACTAAACTTAGCTAGAGAATATGATCCAGATGCAATACTACTGGATATAGAGCTACCAGATATTAATGGATGGCAGGTAATTCAAAAGCTTAAAAAGGACGATTTAATGAGAGATATACCTATTCATGTAATCTCTGGAGTAGAAAAAGAAAATAGTGTTGATGGTAAAATAGTTAGCCATATAAAAAAACCTGTAAGTCTAGAAAAGCTTAATAGTATTTTTATAGATATTGAAGGAGATATATCAAAAGACTTTAAAAAAATACTCATTATAGTTAATAAACTGAAAGAAAATAAAGATATAATAGAGAAATTAACTGGAGATAAAAGAGAAGTTGTTTCGAAAGAATCAGGATTAGAAGCTATTGAAATTTTAAAGAAGGAAAGTTTTGATTGTATTATATTGGATTTAAATCTTAAAGATATGTCAGGAATTGAATTGTTGAGAAAACTTAGTGAAAGTGATTTATTAAATATTCCAGTTATAATATATACTGAAGATATACTGACAGAAGATGAGGAAATGGATCTATTAAGATATACAGAGAGTATTATTATAAAAGGTGTAAGGTCTTCTGAAAGATTAATGTCAGAAACAGACTCATTCCTACAAAATATAGATAGTAAAATTGAAGACAGTAAGACTCCATTAATTAAATCAATAAAATCAATTCAAGAGAAAGAAAATTCATTAAAGGGTAGAAAGATTTTAATAATTGATGATGATATGAGAAATGTTTTCGCTCTTTCTAGTCTTCTAGAACAAAAGGGAGTTGATTTAGTGATAGGAAGAAATGGTGAAGAAGGTATTAAGAAATTAAAAGAAGATAATAATATTGATTTAATTTTAATGGATATAATGATGCCTGTTATGGATGGATATGAAGCTATGAAAAAAATAAGAAATGAAATAGGTTTGAAAGATATACCTATTATTGCTTTAACAGCGAAGGCTATGAAAGGTGATAAGGAAAAGGCTATAGAGTCAGGAGCTAATGATTATTTGACTAAGCCAGTAGATGTAGATAAATTAATTTCTCTATTAAGGGTTTGGTTATATAAATGATAAAAAATAATACAAAAGAGTCTATTGAAGGTGAAAATAAAGATGTGGAGATTTTATTAAAATCTATTTTTGAAAAATATGGATATGATTTTAGAGACTATTCAAGAGCACATATAAAAAGACGTATTCTTAGAAGAGTAAATGCTTTGGACTTAAAGAGCATTAGAGAATTAGAATATAAAATTTTAGAGAGTAAGGAAGAATTTAATTTTCTATTAGAAGATTTTTCTATTAATGTTACAGATATGTTTAGAGACCCAAGTTTTTACAAATCCTTTAGAGAAGAAGTAGTCCCAATTTTAAAGACTTATCCCTTTATTAGGATTTGGCATGCTGGTTGCTCTACAGGTGAAGAGGTTTATTCTATGGCAATTTTGCTTAAAGAAGAAGGTTTATACGATAGGAGCCAAATTTATGCTACTGATTTTAATGAACATGTGTTAAAAAAAGCCAAAGAAGGGATTTATGATACTGATTTAATTAAAGATTATGCTGAAAACTATGAGGAATCTGGAGGAAAGGCCTCTTTTTCAGATTACTATAAGAATCATTATAATGAAGTAAAAATTAATGAATCCTTAAAACGAAAAATTATATTTGCTGATCATAATTTAGTAACAGATGGTATCTTTGGTGAAATGCATGTTATTATTTGTAGAAATGTTCTAA
This sequence comes from Tissierellaceae bacterium, assembly GCA_029257065.1. GTDB lineage: Bacteria > Bacillota > Clostridia > Tissierellales > Tissierellaceae > JARIDA01. Next base: position 7,889 of record JARIDA010000113.1, read on the forward strand.
TTTATTTTAATAAGAAATTACAAAATAGAACATTAAATCTTTTCTACGAATCTTTAATTATGGGAGGTTTTTTATGTTTAGGGTCTAAGGAAAGTATTAAATTTACAGATATTGAAAATAAATTTCATAATTTAGTTGAAAAAGAAAATATATTTCAAAAGAAATTAATAATAGATTAATTAGGAGGAGTAAATGAATTATAAGGCTATAGTTATAGGAGCATCAGCCGGTGGAATGGAGTCCATTTCTGCCATACTTAAAAAACTACCCATAGATTTTACTGTGCCTATAATAATAGTACAACATTTAAGTCCTAAATCTAAGGGTTATATGGTTAGTTATTTAAATAAATCAAGTGAATTACAAGTTAAAGAGGCAGATGAAAAGGAAAAGCTCATATCAGGTTTTGTGTATATAGCACCTGCAAATTATCATCTTTTAATTGAAGATGATGAGACTTTTTCTCTTACAGTGGGAGAAAAGATAAATTATTCAAGACCATCCATAGATTTACTTTTTGAAACTGCTTCAGATGTTTATCAAGATAATCTAATAGGAATTATTTTAACAGGAGCAAATAATGATGGAAGTCTAGGACTAAAAAAAATAAAAGAAAGAGGAGGATTAACTATTGTAGAAGATCCAGATACTGCTATGGTTAATATTATGCCAAAGGCAGCTATGGGTGCAACTGAAATTGACTATATATTGGGAGTAGATAATATTGCTAAAATAATAATGAAATTGGTGGGATATAAAAATGAAAGAGGATAAAAGTACAAATATATTAATAGTAGATGATAGGCCAGAAAACCTATTGGTTTTAGAAAGTTTACTTGAAGATATGGACTGTAATATAATAAAGGCTAATTCAGGAAATGAAGCTTTAGGATTAATGCTGGATTATGAATTTGCTCTAGTTCTGCTAGATGTTCAAATGCCAGAAATGGATGGTTTTGAAACAGCAGAGTTAATGAGGGGAAGTGAAAAAACTCGTTATGTTCCTATAGTGTTTGTAACTGCTTTAAGCAAGGAAAAAATTAGTATGTTTAAAGGATATGAAGTTGGAGCAGTAGATTTTTTATACAAGCCAATAGAGCCTATTATATTAAGAAGCAAAGTGAGAGTTTTTATAGAACTTTACAATCAGAAAAAATTACTAGAGGAACAATCAAATCTACTAGAATTAAAAATAAAAGAGTTAACACAGCTTAAAGATGCTAACTTTGAATTGGAAAGTTTATCTTTTATGGATGGGCTTACGGGAATTGGAAACAGGAGAAGTTTTGATAATTATATTGAAGTAGCTTGGAAAAATGCCTGTAGATCTAAGAAACCTGTATCTTTAATTATGGGTGATATTGATAATTTTAAATTATTAAATGATACATATGGACATTTAAAAGGGGATGAATGCCTGGTGAAAGTGGCAAGAGTTCTATCAGAAAATGTAAGAAGGCCACTAGATTTTGTAGCCAGATATGGTGGTGAAGAATTTATTGTTATTTTACCAGAAACCAATTCCGAAGGTGCTTTTAAAATAGCTGAAGAAATAAGAAAGAACATTAAAAGTATAGAAATCCCTAATAAGGATTCATCAGTATCAAAACATATGACAATGAGCTTTGGTATTACAACTATGATTCCTAACCAAGAGGATCAGATAGAAGATTTTATAGAACAGGCAGATAAAGCCATGTATAAATCTAAAAAAACGGGTAAAAATAAAGTTACCATATTTTAATAATTTTAAGTTTCTATTATTGAATGTAAAATTAATATGTGGGTATAAAAAATATATAGTTTAAAGGAGGGTTAATATGGAAAAGATAATTGATAAACTTAGAGATAAGCATGAGGGTAAAAAATGGTTTGTATTTATAGAACAATTAATTTATAGATTCGAAGATGATGGAGTTACAGAAATTGGAGCGCAATTAACTTACTATTTAATATTAGCTATATTTCCCTTTATTATATTCTTTTTAAGCATATTACAATTTACTTCACTTGCAGATGCTGATATATTACAAAGTTTACTTTCTCCATTGCCAGGAGATTCAAAAAAAATGTTTTATGACTTAATAAATAATATTATTAAAGATGGAACGATAGGATTACTATCATTTGGTGCAATAGGTAGTATATGGGCATCATCTAATGGTGTTATGGCTATTATAAAAGCTGTAAATCGTGCCTATGATCTAGAAGAATCAAGACCTTATATAAAATTGAAGGCTCTTTCAATAATATTTACAATTGGCCTCTTTGGAATACTTATAGCAGCATTTACAGTATTGGTATTTGGAGAAGTTATATTAAATGTTTTAGTTGAATCCTATAAATTACCAGGTATAGCAATTTGGAAAATACTTAAAATATTAATTCCATTTATATTTGTGGTCTTGTCTATTACTTTACTTTATAAATTTTCTCCTTCTATTAAAGATGAGATTAATATAAAATTTTCAGAAAGTATACCTGGAGCTTTATTTGCCAGCATATTTTGGATAGTATTATCAATAGGATTCTCCTTTTATGTAAATAACTTTGGGAATTATTCCAAAACATATGGAAGTTTAGGAGGAGTTATAATATTTCTAATTTGGCTTTATATGAGTAGTATAGTCATAGTTTTAGGAGCTGAAGTTAATGCAACACTTTTATCTATGAAGGATAGTAAAAATAAGAGGATAAAAATGATAAAAAAATAGAGGAATATATAATAAGAAAGGAGATGCATATGACTGAATATAACAATGGAACTGAATACAGAGAAGAAGATATTGAGAGAAACAAAACTATGGCAGCTTTGGCATATATAATGTTTTTCCTTCCACTAATTGCATCACCAGATTCTGATTATGGAAGATTCCATGCAAATCAAGGATTACTGCTTTTAATATTATCCATAGTGGGCAATTGGGTTTTGAGATTTATTCCATTTATAGGTAAAATTTTAAGTTTCTTGCTTTCAGTTTTTATATTAGTATTTATTATTAAGGGAATAATGAATGGTTTAAATGGAAAAATAGAGGAAATACCATTAATTGGACATATTAGAATAATAAAGTAGATGCGGAATAATTATTTTAATACTCTCTTGTAGTTTCAGACTAATAATAAATTTCTGAGACAAGGGGAGTATTTTTATTTAATAGAAAAATTGAAAATTAATTAAAAACTAAACTTTTAGAAATTAGGAGTAGTGTATAATTTTAAAGACCTAAATCCAAATTTGGATTTAGGTCTTTATAATTATACACTACTCCCTAATTTCTAAAAGTTTAGTTTTAAATTATTTTTCAATTTTTCTATTAAATAAAAATACTCCCCTAGTCTCAGAAATTTATTATTAGTCTGAAACTACAAGAGAGTATTAAAATAATTATTCCGCATCTACTTTATTAT
>JARIDA010000032.1 GCA_029257065.1 Tissierellaceae bacterium
AATAATAACATGGTCTATCTTGTCCAATTCTATTTGTTCTCTTTCTACTCTGCATATACATTTCAGCTGATAGTGTTGGTGTATAATATATTATCTTATTAGATTTCTGTAAGTTAAGACCCATTGAACCAGCCTGATATTGTATAAATGTAACTGAATTACTTTCTTTCTCATAATTTTTTAAATCTCTTTTTTCTCCATTCACTACTGATATTGGTTTATCTAGATCTTCTGCTATCTTTCTTAATATGTTATATTCTTCTGTGAAATTATAGAATACAATTAATCTATCATTTGTAGATTCTATATGTTCTTTAAATTGAGATTGTTTATCTTTATTATATATTCCACATAACTGTCTTTCATATAACATTTGAGTTAATGAATTATCTCCGATAAATTCAAGTTCTCCTAATTCAGTATATGAATCTCTTTTAAATCTTTTATATGCTGGGGTAGAATTTACTGTTAAGTCTACATCTGTTTGACTTGGTAACTCTATTACTTCTTCTGTTTTCATAAATACAGCCCCATGATCTGCTAACTTGTTTTTTAATCTCTCTATATTTTTATATCCAATTACTATCTGTATAGGAAAACCTCCAACATCTATATTCTTAGTTATTATATATTGGTTATAAAAGGCTCTCTTACTTATATCATAATTTAATAATTGTAATTGAGAATATAACTCTTCATATTTACCACTCACAGGTGTCCCCGACAATAATATTACATTTTCATAGTTAAGTTTAAGGATGAATTTAGACCTCTTAGCCTGTTCATTCTTAATATACGATGATTCATCTAACATCATTGTAAAGTCGTCTAATTCAAGCAATATTGGTCGTCTAAAGGTTAGTTCATAGTTAATGATACCAATTCTTAGTTCATCTGACTTAATAAATTCTTCTAATTGTTTTTTATTTCTTAAATTATATATTTTATACTCTTTATAATATGTTTCATAGTGTTCTATCCAATCTATTATTTTAGATTTCTGAACTATTAAGAGATTAGCTTTTTTATTAAGTTGTTTCATCTTTTCAGATCCTATATAAGTTTTACCTAAACCCATCTCCCAGTAATAAGCTACTCTATTAAATTCTTTTGTTTCATCTAATATTTCTTGTTGAAAATCATATAAATTTAATTTTGAGATGGTAAATCACCTCCTTTATTTGTCTATATTTACATATTATCATTAAATCATAGTATTGTCAAGGATTGTTTCCAAATAATTTGAAGCATCTGTTACACTTTTAAATATTTTACATTCTTTATTTGTATTTAATGTTAAACTAAAATAATCTACCAGTTTCATATACTCATAACCTAGATCTATTAATACTGTATCATTATTTAGTATATTCTTAACTTCAAACTTATCAACTATTATATTTGTTCCAAATTTAGTTTTAAATATATTGTTTTTATTATAATCTTCTAATCTTACATCTCTTATTAAATATACTATATCCCCTATCTTATACATTAGATCACCTCAAATTCTGTTATAAATCTTCTTAGTAATAACTCATCAACTAATGCTAAACTTTTTTCTCCATCCTTATATTTTATCTCTAATGTAAATGATTCTTTCCTCTTAGCTGTTAATATACCACCTAAAGCCCCTACACCACCTAGTAAAGCTCCTCCGACTAACCCCCTACCTATTGAACTACCTAATGACAAATTAACGCCCCTATCGATTATTCTGACTTCTTCCACATTTTCCTTATTTAATGTTACTTCTTTAAATCTAAAGCCTTTAAGATACACTACAACTATTTTATGTCCATTCCATGCTATGCCTGACCCTTCTCTATGATACTTACCTCCAATTATGTTATTCATTTTCTTCCACTCCTTTTTTGTAATTACCTGACTAACTTATTTTCATTATAATATGGTTCTATGTAAATGTCAAGTATTTTAGGTTAAAAAAAGTTATCCACAATTACCTGTGGATAACTCCTATTGTCCGTATTACCTGTCTATATAGTATGTTATATATTATTTCTTAAGTTATACTATAATATAATTTTTTTCTTCTAATTTACTAAGAAATAGTGAAAGAAGTAGTCAATACGGGTAATAACCATACAATGTGTATATACCAACGTTTGAGATGTTTCACTTAAATATAACACTAAAAGTTATCCACAGAAGTTATCAACAAATTGTGGATAACTCTCAATTTTCACCCAAATATTCCTTCATTTGATTAACTGATTCTTCAATTAGTGTATCTATTTCTTTATCTGTAAATATTATTTTCAATATATTTGGTAATTTTTCATAAACCCAAGTAGTTACAGCTGAATATTTTAGCTTTCCTGTATTACCTCCAAACTCTTTTTCAGCTTTAATCACTAAATAGAATAACATTTTATCTACTTTTTTTCTATATCCATATTTTAATAATATCAATATTATGGATATAAAAATTATAATTACTAATATATTACCCATTTTCAACAATTCTCCTTATAATAGTAGCCATTTCTTCTCTAGTAACTGGTTCTTTAGGTCTAGTTCCATCTAAATATCCTTTTTCCATAGCCCATTCCCAGTTCTTTTCTGCCCATTTACTTGGCATATTATCCAACTCCTCCTGAATCATATTTAAGAACCTTTGCCAACCCATATCTAGTGTTCTGTGGGGGCAATACTTACCGTTAAAGTCCTGATGTTTCTTAATGTGATCTTTTACATTCCAGTTCCTTTCTCTTAGCTTATAAGCTAAGAATTTAGCTGTCCTTTTTTCTGCTTCTATAAATCTAGGACCTCCAGACTTGGAAAAACAAATCTCAACAGATATTCCGTTATTGTTACCATAACTAGAACCTGCATTATAAGATGATCTATTTTCTGGAATACCTTGTATAATTTCTTTATCATCTATAGCATAATGGAATGATACTTTATTATTGTTTCTACTCATATAAGCTATTTCATTTCTAGCTGTAGCATCATTATATGTGTTATGGACTATAAAGAATTTAGGGTTCATCTTAAATGGAGATTTAATCTTATATTTACTAGGTGGTATTAATTTTTTAATAATCATCCCCTTAATTCCTCCTTAATGTCACATACATTCTTTTGAATATCATTTACTATATTAAGTTTCTTGGATAACTCTTTTATTATTTCTTGATTAGTCTTAATAACATTTTGATATTTCTCTTCTCTCTTACCAGTATCATTTAAGATGTATAATATTAATGTGACTGATAAGATTACCCAAATACCATTTTCAACAGCTGATGTCAATAATTCTTGCTCCATTTAGTTGAACCTCCTTAATATATAGGTTATTCTACATATTCAACCCCTGTTAATTCTTCATACTTTTCTTTAGTAATCCAGTCTACCATAACAAATACTTTCATATCTTCATCTGTATATCTACCTTGTTTATAATATCTAATAACTGCTTTACCCATTATATTAAACCTCCTTCAAGTTTAGCTATTTTTAATGTAAGATCCGATACAACTTCTTCTGTAGCATCTAATCTTAACTCATTAATAGCTAATTCCATTAATAAACCCACATTATCTTCTTCTAATTCTTTATTCTTTTCAGATAAAGTTTCAATAAATTGGTCTTTCTTATATTGAACCTCATCGTATTCCCAACCTTTAAAATCTTCTTCCTCTACTTTTTTAATATTAGATCTAATGTAAACTGTATCAACATTTACTTCTACTTCTGGGACTTCTTTCATAGTTCCACGAATATTTTTATATATTTTCATCTAGTCTTTACCTCCAATTCATAGTATTGTTTAGCATACGGTTCAAGTGGTAAAATATACTTCTTATATAGATTATAACCATTACACCATTTTAACCACCCCTTATAACTATTTATACTACCCCATTCACTTTCATTCATCATGATACCTGATTCCACTTTAACTCTAATCTTGGTCATTTTTCTTTTTAACTCGAGTGCTATAGATTTTCTTAATAAAACATAATCTCCAAAATGTCTATATCCTACAAAATCTACACCTCTTATTCTACTAGGAAAAACCTGTCTATCATCTTTAATTTTTAGATTTAGTTCATTTTCTAGATAATCTTCAATTATTAAATGTAAAGAATGTAAATAATCTTTACTATGATGTAAAATTACTAGATCATCCATATATCTAATGTAGTATTTCACACCTATAATCTCTTTTAACCATCTATCAAATTTATATAAATATAAGTTTCCAGAATATTGACTTAAATAATTACCTATAGGAACTCCAATATCATTTGAAGATATTATTTCATCTATTAACCATAATAAAT
>JARIDA010000035.1 GCA_029257065.1 Tissierellaceae bacterium
GATTTTGAGGATGACAGAAACGATAAAATACCAAAAGATTTAAATCGAGGGGTCTTATCTGAAGATGGAATTCATACCATGTTGGTCGATAATTTTGAATTAATGCAAAAAATTAGATCTATGCAAGTTAAAGATAAGATGGATGAAGAATAATCCTTGTTGCTATAAGATTTTAAAAAATTTATAAATAAAGACTTAAACCACTAGTTTCTAAAGGTTTAAGTCTTTTTTGTAAATTTCAGACTTCTAGTTAACTATATAAAGATCATAAAAATCTCTTACTCTAGTATTAGCTATCTTTCTATATAAAATTGTTTCTAATTTTCAGCTAATTAGGAGTCGGTCTAGTATTCATGATTATAGTTCAAAAATTCTTACTTCAACCTTTTCTAACTCCCTTTCAAATTTCTTTATTTTAATAGAACTTATTGGATTATCTGAATATTTCCAGTTTCTAACACTTTTATTTCCTTGATTCCATGATACTCCTGAAGGCCAATTTCTAGATATATTTCTTCCGAAATATGTTGCTGCTGCAAATACTGGGCAATCCCATTGTTTTGATCCGCCTACTAATCCTTTTCTTGCAAAATCAACATCTCCAGAGTGTCCTTCGCCTCTAGGGTGAAAACCGTGTATTAGATTTAGTACACAATCAACTCCAGGATTCTTCAGTTTCTTTTGAGATATCCCATATATATCATTACATACAGCTATATAAAACTTTCTTTCTTCTAGCTTGAAAATTCTGCTATATCCATCTTCCTTTGACAAATAATTTTTTGCACTAGATATTTTATTTTTTTCTCCAGTAGTAGGATGAAATTTTCTAGCCTTTGAAACAAGTCCCTTTTTATCAATAGCTATAGCAATTTGATTATTTTTATCATCTGAATCAATACCAAGAACAACAACAGTTTTACTTTTTAATTCTTTTAATATATTTGCTATTTCTGCAACAAGATAATCTTCAATTTCTTTTGAATAATTATATGGATAATTATAAGAAAAATAACCAGCTGGAAACAAGATGATATCTGATTTTTTACTTAATGCTCTTATTATTTCACAATGTAAATCATCATAATATACACCATTAGAATCAACTGAATTTAATACCGTAGCTATAATTAATCTGTCTACATTCTCTATTATATTTTTATTATTTGTTTCTACTTTCTTAGATGTATCTGAATATTCAATATTTTGATTCTTATCAGATATTTTGAATCCTAAATTAATTAGGAAGTTATTGGTTTCATTTCCTCCACTAAATTCACTGGGTTTTAATTCTATTTTATTTGCATATTTATTAGCAATAGATATCACATATTTAGGTGGATAATTCCTATGCTTATATTTTAATTTATATTTTGTTGATTCTCGATTTTTAGGAACCCCATATCTATCAATGTACTCCAAAGCATGAATAATATTTTCCTTAGTAATATTACTGGGTATCATTTTATATTCTCCTTTAGAACTTTTTTTAAGTTAGTTATGCCCTAGGTAAGCCTTATTAACTTGTCGCAAATTCTCTTTCATTCTATATATAGTTTCATTTATATCTTCTTGGGAGTTTTTAGCAACACCCTTAAAGTAGTCTTCAAGATCACTTAATGTTTTTTCAGCTTTTTTGAATTTATTTTTATAAATATAAATATCAAATAATACACAATAAGCGAATATTTTATGCTCTATATCATCAGCAGAATCTGTAGGAAAAGATACTATTTTATTTGCATATTCTATTGTTTTTTCCCTATCTTCAATATAATCATAACTACTCATAAGGAATATTAGTGAATTTATTGTTTCACCTTCAATATCTATCAATCTATTAAATAAACTTATAGCCTTATCATATCTTAGGGCATAAAATAAAGATTCTGCTAGTTTAGCTAACATTTCTATAGGCTCATTTATCCTTTGTGCCGCTTTAAAATAGACTATAGCGTCATAATAGTTTCTTTGATTATAATTTTTTACTCCTTCTTCATAAAGCTTCTGAAAATCATTTAAAAACTCGATGTCCTCTATATCTTTCTCTAAATTCCAAAGATCATAAATAAAATTAGCATAAGGCCCTTTATAATCTTCTATATATTCTAAAACCCTAGGTACTATGTTTTCTCTTGCAAATTCTGATTCTGCATACCATATATTTGACTGCCCAAATCCCATACCACGTCCTACTTCACGTGCTCTATGAATAGGAAAAGTTCTTGAGTCTTCAGGAATTAGATCACAGTCTCTTGCATCTGCAACAATATTATAGTATGAACTTTCTTGACTATTTACAAAAAAATTCAAGTCCTTATCTGTTCTATATACCCTTGCATTTTTATACCATCCTACTATTCTTGTCTCTTTTTTCTCGTTCGTTGCTACCCATACTACTAGTACATCATCAACATATTGATCTTTAGATGTTACCCCTTTAAAGTGTTTCTCCAAAGCTATATTCCCATGTATTCTAACAAATCCATGACATTTGCCATTATCATCTAAAAAACTATATACTTCTCCTCCGCTTCCTACATCTTTAATGTGCTGTCCCCCATTAATTGGCGGATCATTCTTGGTACCTAAATAGTTTTTCATCCATGCAATATTGCAAAACATAATTTTATTTTTCACTTTCTCATCTCCTTCTTTTAATCAACAATTAGTTAGCCTTATTGTTTCTTTTACAATATTTCTAACATATTCTATATCTAAAATTCCTATTCTATATTTAGGTATAAAAGCTCTTATAAAATACTCTAGAATACACAATATAGTATTGATAAACTTTATATTTTCATTTCTATCGCATGAGAGTAGGATATGCTTGCATTCAAACCCTTTATCTCTTATTATTCACTCTCTTTTCAATAGCTTATAAGGTATTTATATCTATATAATGGCTATGTTCTACAACTACTATAGTGCTATTTTCTCTCTTATATACGTCAATAAAGACTTTTGCATTTTTATCATGAATCCAAGCTACTGGAAGACAATCTCCTTCATTATAAAAAAAACCAACGGCTCCCATATAATCACCTAAGTAGGTTGCCACAATAATATGTCCATTTGAAATTAACAAATCTCTAGTTAGATCTATTCTTATTTCTGGAATATAACTAATCCGTCTACCATTAAATACTATCTGATTTAATTTTTCTTGACTATATATTTTTTTAGATTTACTTGTATCTACTATTTGTGTATTGGATTCAAATTTATTAGTTATTTCTGGAAAACTAACTGTATTTATATAAAGCCTATCCTTACCATTCCTGTATAGTATTATTGGTCTGCCTTTAAATCTTAGGCCTCTAATAATTTCATATGCATTCTCAATCTTCTCTTCATTAGTATTCAGTAGCTTTATAGAATATAAATATAACCAGTTTACCATCTTACTAACGGTAAAATCTTTCTTTAAAAACTCTATTGATACAATTCTTATATTATATCTATCAGTTAATATTTGTAAAAACACATCTCCAATCTCTATCCTATCTATCTTAAATTCATCATTCATATTTTTATAGTTTTCAATGAGGCAATACTCATATCTATTATCAAATTCTCTTATTGAATTATTCTTAAGGGTGTTCTTCCTTCTCATATCATAAATATCTATAATATTTGAGTCCTGATCAGTATTATCAGAAGTCTTCTTATAAGTATAAAAAGGAATTCCTAAATCCTTGAGAAGACTAACTATATCTTGCTTATTCTCATAAGGCTTTTTAATTTTAATTTTTCCTGGAATACCAGGATCCTTAAAGCTAACTAATATTTCTACTTCTTCTCCTAGTTTTTCTGTAATTATGTTATACTCTTTAGGGTCTATATCTTCATTTACAATTATTTCTCCGCTATCTCTAAGAGTAATCAATTTATCTCCATTAAAAGATTCAAATATAACTTCCACTATAATCCCTCCATGATCAAATTATTCCAGAAACTCGACTTGGAAACTTATAAGCTCATATTTCATCTTAAAATATGATTCCCATTCCTGCATCTGCTATTACATTAGTTTTTATTTTCCCTCGATAATTATCTTCATCAAAAGTACAAACATATTCTTTTAATTCCACATACACGATATCGTTTATAGTGTAAAAAGTTATAGTAGGATTATCCGCTAAATCATAATAGAAATGTGGTTGAAAAGTTTCAGGTTCTTCCCTTAACATATCCCATCTATATTTTTCCATATTTTCATCTGTCATTGAAGTAGGCAGAATTATATCTCTTCCCCAACTTACATAATGCCACTGTGAGCCATATTCATTAATATTTTGATAAGCCATTGCTGCTTGTAAATATGAAAGTGGCGACCTATCTCCCTCTATAGCTAAAACAAAGCTTTCTAAAGCCGCTCTTGGTCTGTGTCTAATGTACTCCTCTCCGTACTCCTCAACTTTAATCTCTATAAAGTCTAAGGGGTCTGAATCTTTCGGAATGGCGTAGGTATCTCCGTATCCACCAGAACCAGTTGAAGTTAAAGAAGTTATAAGTTTATAGTCAGGATTTAACCATATATTAGAGTATCCAGCTAATATATTTTCAGCTCTAGATGTATCCACTAGAAAATCTTTCACCTTAATCTTTTCATTTTCTCCATCATTATTTGTTATTATATTAGAAAAAGTTGCATGTACTGGAAACACTATCTTTTTATTTGGTATTCTATTTTTATAATTAATTTAAATAACCTCCTCTTTATTTAACCCTAAAATCTCTAGCTACTAATTTGGGATAATACTTTTTTGGTTCATTTAACAGAAATTTATAATAACTATTTTCTAGAATATCATTCAATTTACAACTAATACGTCTAATGGTCTTTTCTGAAAAATTCTGATATTCATCTTGTATAATACTTTCTATAGTATACCCTAGCTCTTTTAAATCTAATTTTTCCAGAAGTTCTTGTAAAATCAAATCCTTTTCTAATTTAAAGTTCAATTCCCTATCAAAAGTATAGTAATTAAATATATCTTTATAAAGAAACTCCATAATATGATGATATAGAGCATCTAGAAAATAATTTTTATAGATAGATATCTTTTTCATATTGGACTCCGCTCTACTTAAATAATTAAAATGATCCACCTTTTCAAAATTAGATAATAATACATTTCTTGTTTTACAAATAGAATTCCAAGCTGCATTATATTTATCAAGATTTATATAGGCTTCAAACTTTTTAAATTCATATTCTACTCTTTTATCCATAGTTTTCCAAGGATGTAATAGTATAAGTTTATTGTATTTATTGCAATAATCAATAACTCTTTCCCAATTTTCTTCCCTTTCTAACTTTTCTATCTTTATCTTTAATCCCTCTGGATCTTGGTCTTTTAAATATCTGTCTATTATCCAAGTATTTTTACCTTCTTTGACTAATTCATCTCTCCAATCCTCTAGACCCTCGTCATCTTGTATCTTTTTATAAGCATTTAATATTCGCCAATTATCTCCTAGTAATTTTTTATTTTCTATTAATACCCTATAGGCAGATTCTGCAGCCTTATAAAGTTCTAGATCGTATAGTTCATCAGCTATTCTGTCCATAAATCTATAATCCTTTTTATATCTAGTATTTATTAAGCTTATAATATCTTCTTCAGATCCCAAATCAATATATGCATATAAAATCTCTTTATAAATCTTACTTTCTAATCTTTTTTCAATTAAAAAATCTTCCTCTATTTTTAATATATTTTTAAAAGCTACTATAGCCTCTTTATAATATCCATCTATATTAAGCTGATTGCCTAAGCTAATTGATGTATAGATTAGATATAAAGAGTTTTCAAATGTCTTGTCTTCTAATAAAATTTTAATCTGATTATATTTCTCAGTACCTATCTCTTCAAGCAAATCTAATATTTCATCATAGACCTTAAGTTTTTTAGACTTATTATTTAAGTCTTTAACTATCATTACTCTTTCATTAAAATTGTGATAAAATCTTTGCATGGCTTTTGCTAAGTTTTCAGCTTCTTTCAGATCTAGACATATAAAGTCATCTTTCAAATACCTAGATTCTTTAAGGTCTTTAAAATCTCCTTCTTCTCTATCGCTTATTATAATCTTGATATAGTCCAGTTCTGCTTCTATAGAGTAAACCCAATATTTAGGTTCTTCATTGTCAATTATGGTTAAACCTTCATTAAGATTTTCCTCAATAATACTGTTTATTTTTCTTTGTCTAAGTTTCCAAGATGATTCTAGCTCTAAAGATTCTATTGCACTTTCATCTTTTTCATAACTAGTTTCTAAAGAACACAAATATTCCTTAACTCTAACTAGATTTATAAACTTAGGCTTTAAAACAGATTCATCCACATTATATTGGAGCTTATATCCATCTCTCTTTTTTTCTACTTGTTCAGAAAAAGATGTAAATTTTTCTAGATTATATTCTACTTCCCAATCATCTAAGTTTTCTCTACTTTTATTTAATTCAAAATTAAATAAAGAAAAAATTAATCCTCCAAAAACAATATCTGAAAATCTCCTATTATTATCTTTACTCATATAGCTCCGCTCCTTGTAGAATCTTTTCTAATTATTTTTCCCTTCCAATAAATTATTTAGTTTTTTTGTTAGTCTCTTAACATACTTTTCCCGATCTTCTTGTATCTGTGGCCTAGGATGATAATAGTGAGGTCTGTTTTTATGTTCATAGCCAATAAAATTCACATCATTTGCAATAAGATAGTCTAACCACTCTCTTTTAATTCCGTTTAATCTTTTATTATCTTTACATCCCCATCCTACGATGTTCCAAGGGATCCTATCTTTATTATCTATAAAGTTGTAATAATCTTTTTGCAAAAGTTCCTTATCAATATTTATATCGTCAAGATTTCCTATAGCACTATTCATATTTCCATTTCTTAGTGTAAAAATATTATATATAGGAAATTTCCCCCCTTCTTTATCTAAATCTGCGCCTTTTATAATCTTAAGCAATTGCTCGATTGTTGGATCGGCTTTTAATCTTCCTACATCACTATAATAATCATCTTCTCCCTCATGAGCTTCTAATTTCTTTTGCTTTTCAGAATCTTCAAAACTTGATGAACCTGGGTTACATAAAATAAAAGCCCCTTTCAGCTTTTTAGACTTACCAATTTGAATATATGTATCAGTTCTATAAATATAACCTTTTCTTTTAGTAAACTTTCCACAAATTTTAATTTCCATTAATCTTCCCCCTTTAATTTAACTAGATTTCATACTTATTATACATTTTTTCTATTTCAATCTTAATCTCTCCTACTAAGCTATCAGGAGATAATACTTTAGCATCACTGCCCCAATTCAATACCCATCTTACTAGACCCTTATTAATAGCTGCCCTAGTAGTAAGTATAAAATTGTTCTGATCCTTTTTTTCTATTTCAATATCTACCCCAAATCTATCTATAATTGCATTAATCAAATGATTATCAAACTCTATCTTAACGGTTTCAACCTTTCCCGGGTACATGTTAAAACAAGATTCTAAATGTTTATTAAGATTAAATTCTCTATCCTTTGAAAAACCTTCTTCCAACTCTTCTACATTTCTCATTCTGTCAACTCTGAAATTAATAATTTTTTCCTTATTTTCATCATATGCAATTAAATAATAGAAGCTATTATCCCAAGTTAAATTATAAGGATGTCCTTTATATTTTTTATTATTTATAATAAATTCCTTATTTAGACCATATCTACCATACTGGAATCTAACTTTATTTTTATTTTCAATAGCATTATGGATCTTATCTACATTCATCCTAAAAGTTCTATCCTTATTTATTTTTTTATTACTAGCATATTTTTCATTGAATAGTTGCTTTCCTATCTTCTCACTGGTCAATTTTTTTATATTACCAATAATCCTATTCTTATCATTGAATCCTATAGAGTTTGAGGAGGAAATAGCGTCGATTAGAATTCTTAATTCATTTGTTTCAAATAATCTATCTATCTGACTATAAATTATCTTTCCATGCTTAATCTTCTTCTCTTCTATATAGATATTTGTTTTATTTAAAGTTTCTATGTCATCTTTTATAGCTCTAAAACTTACATCATAATCAGATCCATATTCCAGCTTAAGTTTATCCAATATATCTTCTAAAGATAAACCAGACTCTTCATCTGTTTCCTGGTAAAGTATCTCTTTTATTTTTAAAATTCTTTCTTTGTTTGCTACATTCTTCACCCTACCACCACCTATCTTCTATGAATTAACATCTTCACTTCTTGAATATAATACTACCATAATTACTTCTATAACCTATACAAATATTTGTATATCTGTATGATTTAATTTTTATAAAACTTGATATAATCAAATAAAAATCTCTTATAAGTATAAGCTTATAAGAGATAAAATCATTAATATTTATAATTATTAGATTCTATAATTTGGATAATAAAAAAAGAAGAGGTATAAAACCTCTTCTAAAATATTGTAGAACACACAGTATAGTATTGATAAATTATACCTTACTCCAGTCGTAAGTTTTACAACCCTGGCCGTCGAATCCTAACCAATCAAGCTTAGCTTTGCACGCTTTCTTGGGGATTCTTGGCATGAGACCTGCCATGCTTTGAAAAGCTCAAAGCAAGGCTAGGGCTTCACAGGGGTAGTTTAAAACCATTACTCCAGTCGTAAGTTTCGGACTTCTAGCTCCCTATGGTCGCTATAAGTCTCGACAACTCTGACAGGGGTAACTCCATTAATTTCATCGTCGTTTTACTCGATGAAATTAGGAGTTACTCCCATTCTATCGTTGC
>JARIDA010000036.1 GCA_029257065.1 Tissierellaceae bacterium
AGTTTCAAACCTATCCTTATCCTCACCTATGATCTCTCTATCTCCTAGATGTACTAAAAAATCCTCTACTAAAACTGATTTATTAAATGTCCACCTTCTTTTTATTGTATATAGTTCTTCTTTTCCATCCACTATTAAATATAATTTTAATTCTATAAATGACTCTACATTTTCACTGGAATATATTTGGTCATTTATACTTTTCCTTATATTATGAATATAGTTTGAAACCATACCTTGATATCCATAGGCTAATGGACCATATATACATATCTTAACTGCCTCAAATAAGGAACTTTTACCAGCTCCATTCTGCCCACCTATAAGAATTATATTATTGTCTTCTTCAATATCTAAATTTAATGTCGTCTCTCCCATATAGGATTTAAAGTTTTTAATTGTTATTTCTTTAATTCTCATCTAAATACTCCTCATCATCATAGATTTCTTTATGCAGCCACTGTTGATTTAACAATCTATTTAAATCTTTTCTAAATTTAGATTTATTGTTATATAACTTGTTATCATCAGCTATTATAAGCAATCTAGAATATAACTCTTTATCTATATTATATTCTTTTATCGTTTTATCTATATTTTCTATTATCTCTTCTGAAAATATTGGCTGATTATACTTTGCCCAAGGAAGTTCTTTCCCAGTTTCTTCATAATAAATCTTAATTAGCTCTGTTTTTCTTATATCAAATTCTCTAGCCCATATGTTCTCTATTTCCTTTAATTCTTCTTCTCTAATAAGTTGCATTCCCATTTCTTTTTGAGTCTGCAACAGCTTTCTCAATATAAGTTTTCTACCTTCATAGTTGAAAGGCCCTAACCCTCTAACCCAGAAATACTCTTCTCCTGAATCGTCTATCTGAATATCATAGCCTTCTTCAATAAACTCTTCTTTTTCTTCTTGTGTCAGATTATCTAAGTCCTTCTTTAATCTATAAATTCGGCCAGTCCTTTGTTTTTTAGCTCTATACTCCCTATTCTCTCTTACATCTAGTATCCACTCTCTAAACTCCACTAGTGGAATCAACCAATCATAATTTCCCGTTTCTACAAATCCTAATAAAGATTTATCATCATTCACAACCGTACAAATCCAACATCCAAATCTCGTTGTACCACATGAGGGTGTCTTAATTTTATTCTTATCATCAGTCTTTATCATGATAAAGGGACACTCTCCACCATCCCCATCTTTATACAGTTCAAATAAGAGCTCATTACTTCCACCCCAAGGATTAACACCATTATTTTCTAGTAATAAAGTCCAAACTTCGTCTGTCCTAAGCTCTGATATAGGACTGTAAACATAAGCATTTCTTAAACTGTGGTGCGGATTTAATATATATCCACTTATTTCTCTTTGCTCGATGCTACCCCTTCTAGCTTCACTCTCATCTTTCCTTACTCCTAGAAGAACAACTACTTCACCGTTTTCCTCTATTTTTTCTTCTATAAAGGAATTTGATGGATCTATTTTCAATCTAGATGTACACCATCTAAATGTCGCTGATTTAGGAGTAGGATAGCCTTTCCCTATAACATTCGTCCAGAAACTATCTTCATATTCTGGATGTACTATGTGAACTTCTAGTGGAAGTTCATCTTTAATTGCGGATTTCTCTATTAATTTACATGTTTCTATTAAATGATCTATTATTACTGGATTCTCTATTAAAGTATCTGAGGATACTATATATACCTTCTTATTTCGTTTTTCTTTACGAAGGTTTTTTAACATCTTATAAACAAGCTGTACTACTACAGTAGAATCTTTCCCACCACTATATCCTATAATCCATGGTCTATCATCATTTAAATATACCATTTCCATCTCTTTTAAAGTTATATCTATTTGTTCTTTCATTTCCTCACCCATCTCTATATTTATATATAAGTATAATATTTCATTATATCAAAGATTCCATAAAAAAAGACAGTGTTTAATTATTGATCTACACTGTCTTTGCTCTTACTCTATTGTCATTTTTATTTTATTTTCCATATTATTTTTTTCTATCCAACTCATTATCTCTTTAGATAAGTCCCCTATATACATTTCATTACTTGACAGCTTAATTAGGAAAGTTTCGATTTCATCATTTATCTCTAAATTTTCTATTACTTTCATACTCTCTTTTCTCTTACTATTCAAGTTATCAAGATCCGATTTAACTATGGGCCATTTGCTCTTATGTGAGTCTAATATGTTTTTTAAAACTAATATTTCACTTGTATTTATGATACTTGATATTAAATCTAATACCTTAACAATTTCTGTATATTTTTCGCTATAATATTTTTTCCAATTACTCCTATACAGATCATTGATTTCTTTAATATCAGATTTAATCCTTCGTAATATTCTTCTAAATTCTTCTCCTGACTCATAATCTAATGATTTTAAATCACTAGACAATCTAATTTTAATAGATTCCTCTACATTTATCAATAGAAAAGATAGAGAGTCCATTATATCTGTGATCTCATCTAACTCATTATATAAACTTTTCGATTCTTTTATATTATTATTTAATTCCTCCAGTGTTTTTTGAACACTTTCAGCATATTCAATATATTCTATCTTATCTATTGTTGATTGTAAGTTATCTAGAAGCATTATAACACCTCCATTATCTTTTTAACTTGTTTATCTATATAGGATAAATTGCTTTCTAATTCTATCTCTTTGTTCTTTATCTCTTCCCTTAAATGTGGATCTAAATCTTTCATTTGTTGATCAAATATTCTGTTATCAATATCTAACTTATCTATTAACCTGCTTATTTCTTTATTAAAGCCATATAAGTGATCTATCCCCTTTTTAGATATTGATGTTAGCTTTTCTAAAAAAATTTTATTAGTAAGATCTTTTGTGTCTTTATACTCTCTATATATTTCTTTTGAATTTTTCTCAATATTTAATAATAACTTATAATCTTCCTCACTATACATTCCACGTATTTTTTTACTATTCTCAAAATATCTATATGCCAATTGTCCTAATAAATCAATCTCATTTTGATCTGTCAAAGAAACTCCTTCTTCTTCTATTTCATTTATTATTTGTTTTCTATGACTTTCCTCAGCTTCTATAACTTTAGGCAGCTTGTTCGTTATTTCTTTTTTAAATAATTGATAAGGTGATACTATTAATGCTTCACTTGTTTTTGATTCTCTATTCCCTAGGTCTATCTCCCAACTATTCTCTCTCAATTTAGTTATCAAGTTAAGTATTTTATATGAGTTCAAATTATATTTTTTATTAGTTTCAGGATTGGCATCTCCTAATATTAAATTAAAATATCTTAGAGTGTCTATCCTATTCTCATTAAAATTATATCTTTCTTTTTTTGATGATACTATTTCTGCATAACCTCTCCATGTATCACTATAGTTTCTAAAGATGCTCAAGTCATATTCTTCCTCTGAAGTTAATATAAAAAATAAATTTTCAATACTTTTATCACTACTTATATTTCCCATAATAACATTATAATAATATTGGTTTAATAGTAATAATTCTTCAAAATTATATTTTTCTGTTATTTCTAAAGGCCTTATTATACAATCTATTAATTTTTGTTTATGTCTCTCTAGGTAGGTATTAACCCTATATAAATAATCCATATAATTATTAAAATACCAACTTCTTTCTCCTAAATACCTCCATCTTAAGATCCCTAGTAAAAAGTAGTAGGTCTCCATGTTCCTCTTTAAAACTAATCCTCCCTCTCCTAAATCAGCTTGCCCTTCTATGTATATTAAACTTCTACTGAGTCTTTGATCTAATATATAAGGAGGTATGTTTTCTGCTTCCCAATATATATAGTTTTTATAAAAATTGACAACCTCATCTCTTAATTGAATGTGATAAATTAGGTTTTCCCCATCTATCCATTTATCTAGATCTTTTTCTCTTTCCCTATAATCTTTTTCATTTTTAGTTAATTCATTATCCTCATCTATTATTTTTTCATCATTTGCTTCTTCTTTATCTGTTGCTTCTGGTAATTTTTCGGCTTTTTCTTTATTCTCTCTCTTTGCTTTTTCATTTTCTACAAACCCATTAAGCTCATTAAATCCATAATCGTAAAATATATCCTTTTTTAGGCCTCCATAATACTCTTCTCCATCTATGGTTTTTTTAAATATATTTCCATCTCCCCAGAGTCTTAAGAATAGGCTAAGTTCTTCTCCATATAATTTATTTTTTTCTAAAATTATTCCCTCGTATAGTGCTTCGTCCCAGCTTGGAATATCTATTTCTTTATACATGTTTTCAGTTAATATTACTTCTACTCCATTTAATAGATATTGATGATATAATTTATTTATTACTAATCTTATAAATTCTCTAGGTGTTTTTTTCTCTAGCCCTTGATAGATATTATATAAATATTTTTCCGTGAATGGGTATATAGATACCTCTTTTTGACCACCTATATCTACTAAGCTATATTCCTTATCTGAATTCATATCTGATATAGGAATATTAATATATGGCCTGCCTGATGTGTACCAATCTTTTATTTCATCTTCTGATATATTTATTGCGTTTATATACCTTCCTATTAGATCACTTAAATCTCCCTTTGTCTGTATTAATGCCTTATCTGTAAGGTTTATCTTATCAGTAACTCTGCCCACTATATTTTCTGGAATACTATTATGATAATATGCTGTTGTTATGCCTACAAAGGAAATAACTCTACACAACTCTTGATTTGATCTATGATCTATTATTAATGCCTCTAGAAGTTCTCTATTTATACCTATCATAGATGTTATATCTTCTATAAATAAGACCAAGTCCTTTCCCTGTTCCTTAAGGCTTTTTCTTATCTCATTAAACACAACAAGTAAGTCTCTTTCATTGATTTTTATAATATTTTGAATTACTTTATCTATTTTACTATTTAAATAACTTGTTATTTCTTCGGCTTTTTCATATTTTTTATTTATCGTATCAGCTAATCTTAATGCTCTTCTAGAAGCCCTACTCTCTCCATGGTTCATAGACTCTAAGAGCTCATCAGTTATCCTTAATTCTTCTGGATAGAACTTAGCATCCTTTTCATATTTTCTGTTATCTCCATCATTCGACATTTTATATGCTATTCTTTCTATCGCTCCGCCATCTATCAGTAGTAACTCTTTTCTTATTAATTCGTCAGTCAAAAAACTATGCATATTTAAAGATATTCTGCGATTTAAATATTCTGATATATCTTTATCATTATTTATTTCAGCTATCAATAAACCCAGTATCGTTTCTTTTAAATCTGATTCTTCTAAATGTTCTCCTGCTTCCATTAATTTTTTCACTTCAGAATTATTTTCTAAACCGTCTAACATTTCTGAGTTGAGTATCTGCCTTAGTGCTCCTCTTAGAGTGTTATCGTATCTGGATATAAGTACTATAACATCATTTGAATCTGTTACTTTAGATCTATATCGATTATGAAACCATTTTATAATATGTGACTTTCCTGAACCTGAACTACCTGTTACCATTACTAATCTATGATTCTCTCTATTTTTTAAAATTAAATCATCTATAAATACTTCTTCTGATATGCCATCTTTATATTCATCTCCGTGCATTGTAGTTTCATATTCTAAATTTTTAAAGGGGAGGTGAGTTGCCATAAAATCATGATCTTCTCTAGATAAAGCCTCTGTGCTCCAAACTTGATTAGATCTATTTAACAAGCTATTCTTATTCATCTGTATCCCTCAATTCTATGTTAGAAATTCTCTTCTTTTCTATTAAATTTAGACCATTTAAAGTCCATATATCCTCCGCATCATCTAGATAATCTATGTCTATATATTTAAGTGTATCCAACATACTTATAGCCAAACTTAGACTTTCTGTAAAATTATTTTGATCTACCATTTCCTCAAATATTGGGTCTTCTTCTACTAATAAGCTAATATACTCAGATATTAGCATATCTTTCTTATCTATTTTTTTTAATAGCTTTTTATTTGTCCATATTAAATATCTATATGGATTTGCTATTAAGAATCCTTGTCTTTGACTATGAACTTGCTCTATATAACCTAAGTACCTTGCCCAAAATCTATATGCTCTTGCATCCTCATTAGTTATCTCAATAATACTTGAAACTACATTTATTAATTTTCCAATATTCTCAATAACTATTTCTTTATTATCATATCGATATATCCCCCTATTTATTTTATAAAATAGACTATCCTTACTGCCAAATAAAATATGATTCATAGTTTCTTTATACTCAGAAATACTGATCTTATCATTATCAGTTTTAATTTCCTCGCATATATAAACAACATTATAATCTCTTTGACTTATAAGTTCTGTATCAAGTGCAAAACTATACATCCTATTATATTCTGATTTTGATAAATCATTCCTATTTCCTTTTGGATATATAAACTCATAAATCTCTTCTTTATTGTACTTATTTATATTTGCCATATTTAAAAAATTATATAGTCTACTAGGAGTGATTTCTTTTCTTAAGTTACCTCTATATACCTTCATCTTTTCCTCCTACCCTTATTATATCTCCATCTATCCTGTCATTTAATCTATATTCTGGATATACTTCAAATTCTTTAGATATATGAACATAGTTTTTATCTTCATTTTTTTTATTCTTTTTACTTTTTTTTATTAATTTTTTATTATATTCTTGATCATCATTACTGTAGACCATAGCTATGTTTCCTGCTAATATATACTCTGATCTTTTATCTTCATATTCTACATTTCTAAGAATATTAAAATAAGGTTCCTTAGTAATATTAATATTAAGTTTATTTAAATCTATTTTAAAATCATCTGGAATCAATATTGTATTGATTTCATTTACTATTAATACTTCTATTATCTTTTTCAAACTTGAATCACTATAATTATCATCTACTTTTACTATTTTTTCCCTCTTACCAATTGCTCTTTCACTCTTTATCTGCTTTATTAATTCTAGCCCTGATTCATAGACTGTTAGGTTCTTGCTAGTATATGCTTTAATTTTCTTTTCTCTACAACTTTTGCATCCACCACAACTAAGCGATGCTAGATTATAGGTATCTTGGAGTTTTTCTGATATGCAAAATTCCCCATCGCTTTCAATTAGTTCCTTTAATCTTTCTATATCTTCTTCATAATTCTCTATATAAAGTTTTCTGTGACCTGTTAAATACCCTCTGAGAAGTTTTTGATTATTAATATAACTTTCGTTTATTACTTTCACTAGATATTTACTTGTATTTATTTCTTCACCCATATCTATAATATTTATAAGACCTATTCTCTGCATCTGCATTAAAACATACTCATTCCAACTTCTATTTTGCTCTCCTGCTATATAATCAAATTCCATATATTCAGGTTTAATATTTGTATCTACCCAATATTTATTTCCTGCTATAGACCCCAGATTCATATTTATAAGAGAATTCCATCTTCCCATCATTTTGTCTACACTAAGTGCTTTATTTCCAAGACTCTTACTGTCTTTTATATCCTGACTTAAATTTGTTATTATAAGGCTTATAGAAGGAAGTCCATCTCTTCCACCTCTACCCACTTCTTGATAAAATCTATTTAAGCTTTCAGGAATACTTAAATGTAGCACTGTTCTTACATCCTTTTTGTCAACACCCATTCCAAACGCTGACGTCGCTATCATTATATCTATCTTGTTATCATTCCACCTACTAATAATTTCCTCTCTTTTTTCACTATTGAGTTCTCCTGTAAATGTTTCCAGATTAAAATAACCCCAGCTCTCAAGTTTTTCCTTTAATTCTATTGCTGTTTTTGGCAATGTAACATATAAAATCATTGGTTTAGGTAATAATGGTAATATTTCTTTAAACTTATCTATTTTTTCATTATTATTTTTTACTTTTTTACTATAATACTGTATTTCTGGCCTTAAAGAATCACCTCTAACTTCAATATACTTACCCTGTTCAGAAAAAAGCCTCTTTAACACATCCACAGCTTCATCTGTATAGGTTGCAGATAAGAGAATTGTTCTTAAACTGCCTTGAGATGAGTCTAAAAGTTTTTTTCTGTATACTCCTAAAAATTGAAACTCTGTTCTAAATTGTTGACCCCAATCATGAACTATATGTGCTTCATCGATTATCAATGTTTCCAGTTTTTTTCTTTCTGCTGCTTTTAGAAGGATAGTTTTTAAATCAGAATTCATTATAGCTTCTGGTGAAGTATATAATATTGACAGCTCATTTTCGTTTATTAGTCTTCTTGTTTCGCATTTTTCTATATGACTAAGACCTCCATGATATGCTACAACCTTTTTTTCTTCAAAATATTCTTTAGCTGAATCCGCTTGATCTATAGCTAATGATATTGTTGGAACAACAATAACTGTTAATCCTCTTCCATAATAATATTGTGGAAGAAGACCTATCAAGCTTTTCCCTTGTCCAGTAGCCATACAAGATAACAGAGTTGTCCCTTCTGGCATATTTAAGACCGTATCAATCATTATCTTTTGAGCTGATGATGTATACTCTTCAAACCCCGTCATGCTATGTAAATGAAAATCACCCAAAACTCTTATAGATTTATTTCTAGATTCACGTCTATATAACTCTGATATAGACAAGCCTTCTTCAAACCAAGTTGGCATAACTAGCTTAGAATATAGATACCTATTGCTAGAGGCTTCATCTTTATAGCTTTCTATTCTAAATTCTGAAAGATATTTTTCTAGTTTATGAAATAGATTCTCTGGAATTGGAATTTCTTTAGTATATAAAATAAACTGCCTTAAATTTGATAAGAAATCTTTAATATGATCTTTTTCTAAGTTATTAGTAATTCTAATAGCTGTAGCAATTACTGTATACTCACGATTACTAGAACTTTTCAAAAGTTTTTTCAACCGTATTTTCATTTCAGGAATACCTATCTCGCCAAAAAATAACTTTCTTATTAATTCATAAGCTTTATCTTCCACTATAATCATCCTCAACTATAGTTATATAAGCTATTGAATCCAACTCTATCTTAGGATTTTCTAGACCCTTTATCACTAGCTCCTTCTGGAGGTTTAGATCGCTTATATTTAATTTATAATAATCATCTCCATAATAATCATGCTTTGTTTTTAAACTATATATAATATCATCAAACTTCCGATTTATTTCTTTTATATCTAGATTTTGTCTTGCAAAATTTATTGCAGATTTTTTAGATGATTCGTATCTGCCTAACAACATTTTCTCCCAGGCATTTTCTCCAAAATTACTTTTGAAATATTCTATATTTGAGTTGAATCCTTCCATTTCCCTATGATAAAATCTTGGTTGCAGCTCTCTTTTTCCAAAATGGACCTCTTCTCTATCGAAATCTAGTTCATTTATGTATTCATCAATATTTCTCTTAACTTCCCCCTCTTCTACATCTTGTGAAGATTTTCTTAAAGGATGATATGATTCAAATTGTTCTATTATTAAATATTCTTCGTAATTAAATACTTCCGAGTCTATAATCCCTTCTTCCAATAAATATTTATTATTAAAGTTAATATTCCAAACAAATACTAGCCCTGTCCAATTTATGTCACCTTTAAAAGCCAATGCGCATGATCTGCCTCTATAAGATTTTTTCGCATTTTTCATTATCGACTCATATATTTCATCTCCAGGTGCAAAATATATTAGATCCTCTCTAGTTACCGCCAGATCTGTCGAAAAAGTTCCTTCCAGTACATTGCTTCGCTTTCCTCTTTTAAGTGCTTCTCCTGTGTCTGGAGCCTTATAAAGCGTCTTTCTAGCTGAGTTTATGCTAAATCTATTTGGATTGAATGTTATCACTGTCTCACCGTCTAATATTTGTTTTCTATGATTTAAACCTACTAGTGATGCCCAGAAAACCATTGAGTCTTCTAACTCTTTACTGTGCTTCGGATCAAATCTTTCTATTATTCTTCTATTTTTTTCATTTTCACTTATATCTATTTTTTTAGAAAGATCATAACTTCTTTCTCTATCAACCTCTTGTTTCATTTTTCTTATGTCATTTGCAATCCTTTCATGGCTATTTTTAAGTCCATATAATATATCGGCCCTTAGAGATTCATTTATTTCCTTCTCTATATCTTCTATAGCTATCTCTATACCACTTAGAGATTCATTGTATATATTTAAACCTTTTTCTCCCCACAAATTATACATATCCTCTTCTACACTATCTTGACAGACCATCGAAAGAGATATAACTTTCTTATCTATGTCTCTACCTATCCTATCCAGCCTACCTATTCTTTGCTCCAATTCTATAGCACTCCAGGGCACATCCATATGAAATATTATATCGGCTACTTGGAAATTTCTTCCTTCGCCTCCTAATTTGTCACATACTAAATATCTACACATCTCTTCACCTTGAAATCTATCAACATTTTCTTCTCTTTCTTCTCTTTTTATATCTTTATTGAATCCTACAACAGCTTCTTCACCTATTTTCTTTTTTAAATATTTTTCTGTTTTCTTAGCTGTTTCTGTTGAGCTAGTAAATACAACTATTTTTTCATCTAGATAATTTTCATCTAAATAGTCTATAGCTAAAAGCATTCTAGATTTAATTTCATCTGGATTTGCCTCATAGTATTCTAAATTCTCCAATTCTTGAATAGTTCTTTGCATCCATATTTCATTTAAACTTAATATTTCTTTTGCTTTTTTATCTTCTTCTAAATTTTCTAATATATAATTTTCTAGAGCCCAAGGTGAGCTAAAAAAAGCCGCTAGCATTTCTTTGATCTTCGCTATATTCTCATCTTCTCTTAAATATCTTTCTATGCTATTATAAACTTCTATTTCCCCAAGTCCTTCGCTTGATGTAGACATTTCATAATAAATAGTCTCCTTGGATCTCTCAGCTAACTTATCCTCTATTTCCATCCTTCTATTTCTAAATATATTTTGTTCCACTTCATAGGTATTAGATACATATGCAATACATTTTTTTATATTTGCCAATCCTAAATCACTTGAATCTAAATCTATTTTTTCTATCATTCTTTCTAATAATTTATCATTTAAAATATAATTTATCTCTTCTAAGTCTTCTATATATATATCTCCTAACTCATCTTCTATATACAAGTCTAAATCTCTTATTAACATATGCATTATATCTTTTATATCTTTGTTTTTAGCTATTATTTCTCTAAAGGATTTTACCCCCATCTTTTCATATTTTACTGGATCTAATAGTATTAATAAGTCTAGATATTCACTTATACGCTGCTCTATAGGTGTCGCTGATAAAAGTAACAAATTTCTTATCTTCTTACTAAAACTTAATATATTCTTATATTTTCCTTCATCTTTTAAAAGTCTATGAACTTCATCCACAATCATTAGATCATAATCTATTATATTTTCTGTTTTTTTAAATTCTTCTAAATCTTCCAAAGCTAATAGCATTATGTTGCTATTGTATTCCATACTGCCTTCCCATATATCTGGATTTTCCCAAAATTTATATGATAATTCCATTTCCCATTGTTTTATTAGAGATTCTGGAACTATTATTATAGCCTTTAAATTATCCTTCCTTTTTGATAGTCCCTTCAATATAACACAGGCTTCTATTGTTTTCCCTAGACCTACCTCATCTGCCAACATTATTCTACAAGGATCCTCATTAATTGCTTTTACTATAGTATTCATCTGATGTTGAAATAGGTATACTCTTGATCCTAATAATAATTCTATACCTTCAGCTGAATTTTCTATTACATTTTTAATTTCACTAATCTTTCTTCTGCCCTTATACCAAACTGGATTTTGAAGTTCAAAATTAATTATTTGATTTATAGGATTATATTCACCATCATCATATTGAACAAATAATTTATCCTCATCTAGAATTAATATTTCATCCTCTTCTAGATTTTCTCTACCCTCTTTAATAGCATAATATTGTTTTATATTTTCTGAGTTTTCCTTAATACCTAGTATTCTGCATGCAAATTGATTATTATAAATAGCTATTGCGCCAACTTTTATATCGCAGTGATCTATCTCTGTTTTTTTAAATTTTCTAATATCTGGAACATGATCAAAGTGTCTATTCATATCATATATATCATGAAACTCCACCAATACCTCATCTAATATTTCATCGCTTTCCAACACTTGACCTATCACATAATCTCTAAAGTACTCATTATGGTTAATATCTATAGGGCACCTTACATATGAACCTACTCTCATCAGACTTCAACCTCCATACTTTTCTTTTTTAATAATTTACCATCTAGTGTTAAGAACTTTATATTTTTAAAATCTAAATATATTTTTATACTATCCCCATAATATAAAAATGGATAATCTATAATTAATTCTTTTGATTTTTCACCTATCGTTATTCTAACTATTAAACCCTCAGAATTTGGCATTTCAATTTTTTTAATGTATTCTTCTATCGTATTTTTCTGAATAATCTTTCCTGGTTTAATAATTATTTTATCTATATATCTTTCTCCATTTTTCATTGATATAGTTATTTGATCTTCTAATCTACTATAACTACCTCTAGTAAATGGAACGACTTTACAGTTATTAATTATTTTTTCTTTTATCTTACTACCTAGCTTTAGCTTATCTTGAAAATTCTTGATCAATATTAACCTATTCTCTAAGGATTCCCCTGTAAATACTTTTTCTATGTCGAGATAGTTTTCCAAGCTCTTAGTCATAAGTATTCTATCTATTTTTATATTTAATTCTTTTTTATATAGTAATACCATCTCTTTTCTTATATCTAGCTCTATAGATTCCATATTTTTTTCTTTGTTAGGTAGTTTTATTAATTTTTGTAACTTCATTTCTAAGTTTATATGATCCTGCTTAACTAATATTTCTAAAAAACTTAATATTATATAATTTCCTGATAAATCTATTAGTAATAACATTGACCTTTCTTTAATAAATAAATCAAAATCTTCATTTTTAAATATATTATAAATATACGAATAACCTATCATTTTATGAGTCTCTAAAGTGTTATAAGCCTCTCCTTGAGTAAACTTCTTATCTTCTTCCTTTTCTATATTCACTTTTATCACCTATATTCTTGATCTTTAGTTTCATAAATAATAAACTTTAATTACTATATTATTCTCATCTACTAATACATATACTGAATTATTTTCATTTAGTTTTTTCTGCTTCTCTTTTTCTATATAATAATTTATAAATCTATAGTCTTCTATTTTTAACTTGAAATCTTCAAAAGAAGAACTAAAGTTTAAATAATATTCTTTCAATTTTATATCCTCTTCAAGGGATTTTAATTCAGTGACTTTCAAAATTGAAGCCTCTCTTTCAAAGCCTATAAATGCTCTTGCAACTAATAAAAATAACCTCTTCATTTCTCCTCTTGAATAAATTTCTAATACTTCTGGTTGATTTATGGAGAATAATGAATCTCTTTTTTTATTAACTTCTATATTAATTAATGAAAATAATCCAAAGTTATATATCTCATCAAAATTTTTTTCTATATTGACTTTGTCAATTTTTTTATTTTTTTTACTATAGCCATAAATGTTTTTCTTACTCTTATCCTCAATAATAGCTAATATTACTATTTCGTCATTATAACTATTTTCTACATGATAGTTACCAACCATAGCTTTTCTCCTTATCTATATTTTTCTAAACAGATTTCTGCCTGTCCACAATATTTACATTTTATTTTCTCATCGGTCATCTTTGGCTTTATATTTGAAGATAATAAATAATAAATATCACTCTTTGCAAGTTGAACGGCATTGTTGTTATATAGTTCACGAATTAAGTTTTCTTCTCTTTCTCCATCTGTTAATTTTCCATATATAAAAAATTTTCTAATATTATAATACTTTTTAAATTCATTCATACTATCCTTCATTATAATTTTATCCGATTCATTATTACTTATTTCGTATATCTCTTTAGTAGCACTATTAATTGCATCTTTTTTTATAAAAACACTTCTAATATCGAGTTTATTTTCAATCTCATAATTTACCTCTTGAACTAGTTTTTCTGCTTCTTCTATTTTTAAGTTTATAAGTTTATTTAAGTATAGTCTTTTTCGACTTTCAAGTTCTAATACCTTTTTATAGTATAATCTTTGCATAAATACATTTGTAAAATAAGTTCCCCTTCCCACTATATCCTCTAAAGCATATTTGTAAGGACAATACAAATAATTTCTAGCTTCTTTATTCGATATTGGATCTAGCTTAATATTTAAATTAACATCTATAATTCTATCTAAATAATTTGAATTTTCCTTGTATATTAAACTATCAGTAAAGATATCTTCCATTTGTTCAGATTTTAATCCCAATATATCTAATATAAAATATGGACTATTTTCATGATCTTCATATTCTTTTATATAGCTTATAACTATATTTCCTTCTAAATAATAAGTCGCATAAAAGAGAACAAATCTTAAATAATTATCATACTCATATAACGATTTCATAACAGGTCCTATTAAGTTATTTTTTTTACTTTTTATATTTTCATCAAAGAATTTCTCATCCAATGGCCAGGGTAGTATATCTCCTATATTGCTTTGCATATCAACATCGCCTACTAAGGCTAGATGATAAGATCTATTAGTTTTTGTACTATCCTGTAACATTACACCACCATCTAGTTGGTCAAAGCCTCTAACTATCCACTTAGATTCATTTGCTTTTTTATCTACTTCCTCTATTTTATTTAAATAAAAATGAAGTGAATCCTTAATATTTTCTATCGGTCCCATCATTTTTTTATTCTCAAACTTATCTAGTCTATTTGATATTTCTTCCATCATTTCTAGTTCATAGGATCCTAGTTCTAAGTTTCTATATGCTTCTCTGTCTTCTAAGAACAAATCAAATAAATTTCTATAATGATTTATAAAATCTAAATCTTCTGAACTATTTTTAAATAACTCATATGATATATCTCTTATAGTTTCTATGATTTCTATAAAATAAGTAATTTCTCTTTTAGATAGATTATAAACTGATATTTTTTTATACAATGAATTATCATCTTTATTATAATTAGATTGATTTTTATTAATTATTTCTAAATTATTAATAAAACTAGAGATACTATATTCTTCACCCAAGCTATAATTTGATAAATATCCTTCTAAATTATTAAAAATCTCTATAGGACTTAAATAGCCTTCTTCAAAATATCCTATTGCTAAGCACTCTTTTAAATGTGCAAATTCAACTATTAATTCTGATTTGGCGGGGTCCCACATATTATATAGACTTAAAATAAATTGTCCTATAGGATACGATAAGAAATGTTTATCTCCAAATTGTTCAGGATGATATTGTTTTAATATATTACTTACTTCATTTATATTAGTAGCATAGAATTGTTCTTTCATTTTAAATAGACGTTTACTTGAATCATCTATACCCTCTTCTTTTGATGCGGCCATATAATAATTAGAAACATAATCTGTGAAAGACGTCATATTACTAAATGAATAATAGCTTATTTTATCATCATTAAAACCTGATATATTTCCATCAAGTAATAAGGCTAAAGCTTCCCCTAAATTATTTTGTCTAATTATTTTCCTGTCTTTCAACTCTATTGATAAACCTGTCCAACTATAGACACTGTCCCAAGTTTTATATATTTTCTCAAAACCAGGAATATAATTAAATAAGAATATTATATTGATATTGCTCTCTTTTAAATCTCTTATGAATCGCATAATCATTGGGGTAAACCTATGTACACCATGTATGACTAAACTATTTTCTTCTAAGTTTATACAGTTGTTTTTACCCTCTCTTAATTTAACTTCAACCATAGCTTTTTTTATTTTTCTATTATTTATATTTAATTTTTTGAATTTATTAAATCCTATATCGTGGTATAGTTCTATATATACTTTCTTGAACTCCCTATAAACTAAATTCTTATCTTCAATTATCTCTTCAGGATTTATATCTAATTCAATTAGCATTTTTATCGCTTCATAAACTTCATATCTATTGTGAATAAATGATTGCCTTATTCTTTCATTTTCTATTTTTTTAAGTTCTTTAAAATATACATTATATCTTTTGATATCCTCTTCTGGATTATCAAGCCATCCTGAATACAATTCATTTAATACTTCTTCTATAGTAAATATACTTTCTATAGTTTTATCTTTTATTTCTAATCTATTTAAAACACCACTTTTAAGAGTTTGTGATGCACATAAGTGTGGAAATGTTGCTATCTCTTCCCAATACTCTTCATCATCTATATTTAG
Source organism: Tissierellaceae bacterium (assembly GCA_029257065.1). Lineage (GTDB taxonomy): Bacteria > Bacillota > Clostridia > Tissierellales > Tissierellaceae > JARIDA01. Next base: position 16,337 of record JARIDA010000036.1, read on the forward strand.
TGGATCAATATATGTCTTTATTTGCATTTTAAATCACCTACTAGATATTTTTCCCAGTTATATTTATTTCTAGAATTGCTATTAGTAAAATACACAAGTTTTCTTTTTGCCCTTGTCATCGCAACATATAATATTCTTAATTCTTCACTAATTTTTGATTTTTTCTCAGATTCTTCTTCTCTTATATAATATTCATTTTGAAGAGTTGCGTATTTAGATTTCCTAAAGCTATATCCTATTTTGTTGTCCTCTAGGATAATAATATTATTACTTGCTACGCTGTCCATTCTAAAATCCGTATAAGGGAGTATAACTGTATCGTATTCAAGTCCCTTAGCCTTATGAACAGTACTACATATAACTCTTACTTCCTTTGGCATCTCAGCTGTTCTACTAGGTTCTTCTATCCCACTTACTATATTTATTTTTAAAAATGACTCTATACTATTTAATGTTATATAGTCGATGTCTCCACTTAATGTTATTTTTTCAAATAAATATTCTAAATTATTTTTGTAGTATTCTGATTTATACGCCCATTCCTCTGAGTTTCGACTAAACCCACTTTTATCTGCATATATTTCCCAAGGCTTTACATCTGAGACAATTTTTCTAATAACCATTAGAACAGAATTATGTTTAAAATCTTCTATATAATCTTCCCATTTTTTTATAGGCCATGTTCCAACTAGATAGTCATATACGCCTTTTTCGCCTTTTTCTTTTTTTTGATTATAGATCTCACCTATATTAAATTGCTCTTTCATATAATTTGTAGTACTCAGATTATATAAGTATTTTGGACTATTCTTGTTTATTAAGGCTAATATTAATTTATAAAAATCTATTGTTGAATCAATTGTATAAAAATCGCCCCTATCTGAATTCTCTATAATTAGATTACCTTTTAATCTATCATTATTATTTAAGGATATTATCTGATCTAACTCTCTATTTGTTCTTACAAGAATGGCTATAGTTCCTTTTTCTTTTTCTCTTTCTAAAAACTGATATTCTCTTAAAAGTTTATCTATTAATTCATTTTCTATATTCTCTTCTACTATTATTTCCTCATAACTTTTGTAGTTTATATTTTCTAAATTTCCTATGTTAGATTTTATTCTATCTTCTTCCTCATACTTAAAATGATCTTCTCCATCAACCCATCCTTTGAATATATCATCATATTTAACTAATAAATCCTCATATGTCCTATAGTTTTTATATAGAGAATGTTTTGACCATTCTATTTTCTTTGATCCATTCTCTTCTAGTCTCTTAAATGCATCATCCTCTGCTCCTCTAAATCTATAAATACTTTGTTTTATATCTCCTACTATAAACAACTTAAAATTTAATATATTATGTATTTCTGATAATGTTTCTATCTGTATATTATCGGTATCCTGAAATTCATCTATAAAGATATAATCATAGAATAACTCTTTTTTACTAGTATCTATAGGGACTATTTCTCTTAAACTTATTAATAAATCTGATAATTTTATTTTATTTTGATCCAATATTCTTTTTCTCAAATTATATTCTGAATCTTTGAGAACATATCTTATCAAAAACTCCATACTTTTATTTAATTTATTTTTATTAGAAGTTTCTCCAAAATCAAGTTTGTCATCCAATATGTCAATATTTTTATTTTCTAATTTGTTAATTAAATCTAATATATAATTATTTAACTCATAAACTTCTTGATCTATATTATCCATAATTTGATTAAAATCATCTTCTTTATTTTCTATAAATTTACTTATAGATCTTTCTACTTCTTGTTTCCTCTGCAATGTACCTTTTGTAACTTCCAAGTTTGATCCTAATCCTAACTTATATGCCCTATCTTTTATGGCATCTAATATAAATGAATGAATTGTTGAGATTTGCATGTTTTCTACACTTGAAGTCATTTCAAAATATTTATAATCTCTAGTTAATAAGTAGTAGTTTATTAGGTTTTCTTTTATTTTTTCCTTCATGCTGTCTGCTGCTTCATTTGTAAAAGTTATCATAGCAATACTGCCTTGAATGCTTTTTGCATTTAAGTTTTCACTATATATCAGATACATTATCCTAGCTATCATTGTATATGTTTTACCTGTTCCTGCACCTGCCTTAACCATGATATTGCTATCTTTGTTTAAGTGTTCTATTATGTATTGATCTAAATTAAACTTGCTGTTTTTATCTATATTTTCTAGTTGTTTTTCTAATTCGATAGATTTTATCTGTCCATTTTTAATATGATTTTCTTGAAGGTTTTCTATATCTACATAAAATGTTGTAAAGTTATATATGTTTATATCTGATTGATTCCCATCTATTTGAAAGCGTTCCCTGCTTGATAAATTATGTTTTTCAATAGTTTTTTTCAACCTTTTTTCTATTTTTCTTACTATATCTGGATTGCTATATATTATCATTATTTTAGTTCCATTTAACCATAACTCTATATATCTTTCTAAGTAATCACTAGTAAAACAATCTTGATTAACTAGTGATAATAAAGAATAATATTCCCTAATATTATCTAGATCGTTTTTTGATTCTGATAATTCAAGCTTCATATCCTCTAATATATTTTCTTCTTTCTCAAAGTACTTTCTTATTTCAAATACTTCTTTTTCCCTAAAGCTAGAAAAGTCATCATATCTTTCTATGGAATATTTTCTAAATATCAAATCTATTTTTTTATTAAATCGTTTTTTATCTATTAAATCCTCCTTTAAAATAGTATTATCTATTTCTGATATAAGATTTAATCTTAATTTATAATAATCTGATTCAGATATATTAGGATAGCAAACCACTGGTATCGTCTTCACCCTACTTTTGTTTAGACTTCTCTTCTCCCACATTATCCTTGCATATCTTTTGGCTTGTTCATATGGTGATTCTAAATATTTTATTTCACCATTTATTTTATATTTTATATAGTTATTATCTATTACTTCTTTAATGTTATCTGATATCCAACCCTTAACTTCAACCATCAAGATTCCTCTGCCTGGTTTTAATATACAAAAATCAAACT
>JARIDA010000055.1 GCA_029257065.1 Tissierellaceae bacterium
TTTTTATGATATAATGTAAAATGTTGAGATAATGTATTTAGGAGGTATTGTATGGTAAGAACCGTAGGCACTACATCAAGAGGAATAAGAACACCTATAATAAAAGCTGGTGATGATCTAGTAGAGATTGTTGTTGAGTCTCTTTTAAATTCATCAAAAGCTGAAGGTTATGAAATTAACAATGGAGACATCTTAGGAATAACTGAGTCACTACTTGCAAGAGCACAAGGTAATTATGTTAAATGTGAAACAGTTGGCAAAGACATACGTTCAAAGTTTCCAGATAGAATAGGAGTTGTTTTTCCAATATTAAGTCGTAATAGATTTTCTACTATACTTAAATCTATAATGCTTAGCGGAAGAAAAGTAACTTTATTATTAAGTTATCCTTCAGATGAGGTGGGTAATCGTCTAATGGATATTGATAAAATGTATGAACTAGATATAAATCCATATACTGATATATTAACAGAGTCAAAATATAGAGAACTATTTGGAGAAAAAGTTTTACACGAATTTACTGGTATGGATTATGTTAATATCTATAATAAAATTGGAGGAGAAAATATTGAAATAATATTTTCAAATGATCCTAGAACAATTCTAGATTATACTAAGGATGTATTAGTTGCTAATGTACATGATAGAAAGAGAACCAAGGAAATTCTAAAAAATGAGAATGCTAATATAGTTCTTGGTTTAGAAGATATTTTAAATGAGCCAGTTGATGGGTCAGCTTTTAATTCTGAATATGGATTATTAGGTTCAAATCTAGCTACTGAAGATGAATTGAAACTATTTCCTAGGGACTCACAACCTTTTGTAGAGGATGTTCAAGATAGGCTAAAGGAACTGACTGGTAAAACTGTTGAAGTTATGATTTATGGTGACGGAGCTTTTAAAGATCCAGTGGGACATATTTGGGAATTAGCAGATCCAGTGGTTTCTCCAGGATATACTTCTGGCCTTGAAGGAACTCCTAATGAAATCAAATTAAAATATATTGTTGATACTGAACTTACTGATTTAGATAGAGACGATATGACAGATGCAATAAAAGAAAAAATAGCTGCCAATAAAGATTCCCATTCTTCTGAAAAGAATGAATCTTTGGGAACTACTCCTAGAAGATTAACAGATTTATTGGGAAGTTTATGTGATTTAACTAGCGGCAGTGGTGATAAAGGTACGCCAATTGTATTTATACAAGGTTATTTTGACAATTATGCAAGCAAATAAAAACAGACCCTAGGGTCTGTTTTTTTGTTAACTATTTTATTGAAGTAAATCCTTCTCCTAAAACCTCTAATGACCTATTTACTATGACAAAAGCCTTTTCATCTCTTTCCTGTATTATTTCTTTTACCCGAACAAACTCTCTTCTATTAACAACACACATTAAGACTTCTTTATCCTCTTTTGTGTACATTCCCATTGCTTTGAAAACAGTTATTCCTCTACCCAATTCAGACATTATTTTCTCCCCTATTTCATTAGGTTTATTAGTTATTATGTAGAATGTTTTAGATGTTTTTGGTCCTTCTAAAACCATATCTATAAATCTAGATGTAATATAAGCAGCTATTGCAGAATAAAGTGCTATTTCTATTTTCTTTTCTGAGAACCCTGCAAGAACAACAACAAATAAATCTACTATTAACATTCCTGTTGAAATCTTAATTCTAGGTGATATTCTATTTAATATAGAACCAATTAAGTCTGTTCCACCTGTCGTCCCCCCATATTTTATTACTAATCCTACTCCAGTACCATTTATCATTCCACCTAATATTGTGGACATTAATAAATCATTTGTTACTATCTGACTAGTTTCAAATCTTAGAGCAAAACTGAAAGCTATAGTTGCTATAGTTGTTTTTATAACTAATTCTTTTCCTAATAATTTAAATGCTATTATTAAAAGTGGTATATTAAGCACTAAATATGTTATATCCATGGGAATATTTAATAATTTATTAACTACTATGGTGAATCCTGAAAGTCCACCAGGAGCTATTACATGTGGTGCCAAAAATATATTAATTCCTGCCACTGCTATCATAGGCCCTATAACAAGTGCTGCATATTCCCAGGCTATTTCATACCACTCTTTACTTTTTATCATTTATTATTACCTCCAACTTTTATTATGTCTTATTTTACTACGTCTTTTTTTATTAATACTTCAATCATAAATTTAGGTAGAATAATCTGCCTTTTTATTCTAGATGGATTTTTAATTAATCTATATAACCATTCTAATCCTATTTTTTGCCAAATCTCAGGAGCTCTATTCGCCTTCCCACCTAATATATCTATAACACCTCCATTTCCTATTATTACTCTCCCCTTTATTCTATCTTTATTACTATCTATCCAAATTTCCTGTCTTGGAAATCCAAGCCCTACAAATATTATATCTGGATTAACTCTATTTATATCTTGAATTATTTCCATTTCATCCTTGTGATCTTTGTCGCCTGTATGACTTCCTTTGAAAAATCCATTATGATTTCCTACTACTTGTATGTTTGTATATTTTTCCTCTATGTTTTTTGCTGCTTTTTTAGCCACTCCTTCTTCTCCACCTAATAGATAAATACTGTAATTTTCTCTATTTGCTATTTCTAACATCTCTATAGACATATCGTATCCTGTAACTCTACCTTTTAAAGGCTTACTTTTTAATTTGGCAGCATATATTAAACCTATACCATCTGCAGTTACTAAATCCCCACTATCTAATATGGATTTTAATTTCACATCATCTCTAGCATGCATAACTATCTCTGGATTAGGCGTATATATTGTATGTATTTTATCCTCTTTCAAAAAATTTTCTATTTTAATAATAGCATCTTTATAACTAATATTATCTATTCTAACACCAAATATTCTTCTCAATTATTTCACCTCTTTTGTTTGTATTAACTAATCAATAGCATTATAATTCTATCATATACGTAAATTTTTATCTATCTTATTCTTCTTAAAAATCCATTCTAATCTATGTATTTCTATTTAAGTAAAATAAGATTAATATACTTGAATATAGATGATATAATAGGATATAATTGTTTTTGTCTTTTAGGAGGTTATAAATTGAAAATATTACATTTAATAAACTATACAGGTGGAGGAGGTACAGAGAGTTATATCTATTCATTGGCAGAAAAACTTCACAATAAAAACTGTGAATTTTTTATTGCCTATTCAGTAAAAGGAAATAGTTTTGATAAATTTGAAAAATTAGGAATCCAGATGATTCATCTTCCCATGAATAACCCTTATGACTTTAAAGCTGCTAAAAGGCTTAAAAATATTTGTAAAGCTCATAATATAGACATAATTCATACACATTTTTTAAGAGAGAACTATATTAGCATATTTTCTAAAATCCTGGGTAATCAGGTGAAATTAATTAATACAAGACATATGCTTGATGAAAATTCTCCTATTGTCAAAATTACCAATAGAATTATGACTTATTTCAATAAATATATTATTGTGGTTAGTAAAGCTGTGGAAGAATTATTAATAAATGAGTTAGGGTATCTTGAGAAAATACAGTTGATTTATACTGGAATTGATCCTGATAATTGGATTTTAAAGGAAACTGATTTTAGAGATGAATTTGAGATTGATAATGAGACAATACTACTCACCTCTACAGCAAGATTTTCCAAGGAGAAGGGGCATGAGTTTTTATTGAAATCTATTGCGCTTATGAAAGAAAACTTTAATAACAATAATATAAATTTCAAATTTATATTGGTAGGAGATGGAGAGCTTTTAGATTCTATGATTCAGCTTTCTAAGGACTTGAATATTTATGAATATATTATATTTACTGGATATAGAGATGATATATCTAATATACTAAATAGCTCAGATATTTTTGTATGTATGTCAGAAAAAGAGGCCTTTGGTATATCTATTATGGAAGCTATGGCTACTGGATTACCTGTTATTTCTACAGATAGTGGAGGCACTGGAGAAATTATAACTAATGGAGAGACTGGAATTTTGTTGGATTTCAATGATATTGAAAGCATGTCTAATTCTATGTCTTCACTTATTCAAGATAGAGAGCTTCGTAACTTTTATTCTAAGACAGGTTTTAATCTTATTAAAAATAAATTTAATTTAGACAAAACAGCTTCTAAAACATACAATTTATACAATAATTAGGAAAGGAGATTTATTATGATAATTGACGATAAAGGTAGATTATTTGGAAAAATAAGCATTATTGATATAATTACAATTATTTTAGTGATTATATTTGCCATATTTTTACTAAATAGATTTAATATAATATCCTCTGCTAGTGGAGATTCACTAGATGATTTATATGTGGTCTTCTTCCAAGAGGAAGTTAATGATTTTTCTGCGCAAAGTGTACAAATAGGTGATCCAACTAGTGAGGCTCTTAAAAATGCTAGTTTTGGAGAAGTAGTGGATATCATTCTAGATGATTCTATTTCTTGGGACAAAGATCCAGATGGAAAACAAGTTTCTTCCTCTAGGGATGGATATGTTTCATTTCATGCAAAAATGAAAACTAAAGGTAAATTAGGACCTAATGGTATTACACTTAATGGTTCCAACTATCATATTGGACAGACAATCACGCTTAGAATTGGTAATTCTATATTCTATGGAGATATTGCAGATGCAAGTAAAATTTAGGAGGATATATTCATGAGTAAAAAACGTAATTTTAATTTTTTAGACATTATAATTTTATTATTAATAATAGGGGGAGTGGCTTTTGGAATAAGAAAATATCAACAAGCTAAACTTTCAACTCCAATAGCTGCTAAAACAAATAATATAGAAATTTCCTATTATATAGAAGAAGTTCCAGACTATGCTGCAGAGTCTATACAACTAGGAGATCCTGTAAAAGAAGAGATTCAAAGTGCCAACTTTGGAGTTGTTACGGATATAGAAATTAATGAATCGGTTTCTTGGGCTAGAAATGATCAAGGAGAGTTTTTCCAATCCCAAAGAGATGGATATGCTTCTTTAAAATTAAAAATGGAAGCCAATGGAATTATTAGTGATAATGGGGTTACTATTGATAAATCAGTTTATTATATAGGACAAACCATAACATTACATGCTGGTAATTCAATTTTGAAGACAGGAAGAATTTCCGATTTAAAGGTTTTAGAGAATTAATGAAAGGTGGTAATTATGTATAATTCAATAAAAAGTAGTTTTTTTCTATCCTATATATATGATTTTTTCATCTTTCTAAATAAGAGTTTCAAAGAAAGTTTTGTTTATAATTTATTTTTAAGATTTAGCATTAAATTCGATATCTTTTTAAATAATAGTCATATTTGGGGCTTCTTTTTCAAAAAAGATTCCTTGGATCAACTATGGCCTAAGAGTGGATTTGTCCATATAGTCAATACTGTTTTAAATTTCCCAGCTAAAATATTTAAAAGTTTATATGTAAAATATGAAGAGGTCTTTGAATCTAGTATATTATTTAAACTTTTACATCTTTTATCTAATAATTTGAGTTTTATTATGGGATTCGGACTATTGTTCACAATAATAATACCAGATCATATGTGGTATAACATATATAGTGTATTACTAACTTTAGCTATAAGTCTATTATTCATATTTAAATCTATTACAAATGATAATTTTAAGTTTGATCTAGGAGAATTGGATTTTTCATATATAGTTTTTATGATTGCAATTATTTTATCTGCCTTGCTTTCTTTATTTCCAAAGAGCAGTTTAAATGATCTTATTTTTTATATAGTAACATCCATATCAGTATTAATTTTAGTTAACTCTACAGATAAAACTAAGGATTTAAATAATATAATAGAAATATTGGTGTTTGGAGTGTTTTTAACAGCTCTTTATGGCTTATATCAATGGAAAGTGGTTGGAATAGAAGTTAATCCTTCTTTAACGGATATTACACTTAATCAAGGAATGTCTGGAAGAGTATTTTCTACTATGGGTAATCCTAATATTTATGGTGAACTTTTAGTTCTCACAATGCCATTTTTCCTAGTTTCTTTTTTAAATACTGAGTCTACAATTAAAAAGATCTTTTTTACTGGAGCTTTTTTAGTTACCACAGTAATTTTATTGAAAACTGGTTCTCGCTCAGCTTGGGTATCATTTGCAGCGGCTATTATGACCTTTATTTTTTTCAAAGATAAAAAACTGTTGATACCAATGGCGGCCTTAGGAGCTTTAGCAATTCCTTTTCTACCAGATTCAATATATAGACGAATGATGACAATATTTAACTCTAATGATTCATCCTTACAATACCGTAAGGACATATTAGAACCTGCAATTCCAATGCTTAGAAACTATTGGATAACCGGTGTAGGATTGGGAATAGAAGTTTTTAATACTATTTATAAAAGATATAAATCATTTACACTTAAAACTGTGGCTCATACCCATAATTTATTTCTACAAGTTTGGTTAGAGTCTGGAATAATTGCTATTTTATCCTTACTCTGGTTAGGTTTTAGATTAATTAAGAAAACCACATATATTTTTAGAAATGGAAATGATTATAGATTGAAAAATATTGTAGCAGGCTCCATAGGTGGTATAGCAGGACTTATGGTTATGGGCTTTGCTGATCATGTTTGGTTCTATAATAGAATATTATTTATATTTTGGATTTTAGTATCATTTATATTTATATCTATAAAATTGGTTTATAAGGAAGAATCCGAATAAAATAAAACCCTGAAATTAAATTTCAGGGTTTTATTATTTTTCCAACAATTCTAAAACTAGTCTAACATTATCAAGTGCTTTTTCTTCTAATTTTTCTTCTTGTTGCTTAAGCTTAATTCTTAACTTTTCTCTATTTTCCCATACTTCATCAATGTTTTCTATTAAATCATCATAGTTTAAGTGATTGACATCACAATAATTGTCCATCCCTAAAGAACGTAGAATTCCTACCACCTTAGGATCATAGGATAATCCTACAATGGGAACTTCTTGAGTTGCAGCATAAATCAATGCGTGAAGTCTCATTGCTATAATTATTTCAAAAGTTTTAGTTATACCCATTATTTGTTCAACCGTATATTTATCTTCCATAACATAACAACCATTTTCTTTTACCTGTTCAGTTATTTCCCTGGAAATATTCAAATCTTCCGGATAATGCATGGGGATTAAAACCACGTTAACATCGTATTTCCCAAGAATATAGTCTATGCTCTTACTAACCACTTGAACCAGATTCTTACTACTATTCCATTGTCTTATAGATATTCCAATTATATCTTTATCCATTGGAATATCTTCTTTTTTAAATATTTTTTCTATCTCATCTTCCGGACTTGGATTTAATGTAAAAACTGGATCTGCAGTTACTTTTATATTACTGTTTTTTACTCCTAAATCTTTAACATATTGTTTGGATTCTTCATCTCTTAAAGTTATTAAATCAACTCTATTTAATATTCTTCTAGTCAGGAATCTATTAATTCCCTTTTCAATTGGTCCTATACCATTGGCATAAATCATCACTGGTCTTCTTAATATTTTCGCCATATACATTGTTCCCAAATAATACCAAAGTGATCTAGTGCTAGTAACATCTTGCAATAAACTTCCGCCTCCTGATATAAATAAATCTGTCTTTCTCATCTCAGATATTACATCACTCAATTTAAATCTGTCCACAGCTTTTACTGGATACATACGTTTTGTTTTTTCTGGATCCTTGGATAAAACTGTTATATCTATATTACTATCTAATCCTCCAATATCTTTAACAATAGCTTTTAGAATCGCATCATCTCCGCTATTATCAAATCCATAGTAACCAGATATGATAATTTTTTTAATTTGATTCATAACTATTCTCCTTTTTTACTATTGTTCTTTATTTTTTCATATATTTCAACATGATTTTCTGCCATTTTATCTGCGGAGTAATTCTCTTCTACTTTTTTATACAATTCCTCTCCCATAGATTTAATCTTTTCATCATCCAGTGAAAGTTCATATATATTTTTAGATAGACTTTCCACATCTCCAACTGCTACTAGATGACCATTTATACCTTCATCTATAAGATTTACAAGTCCACCTACTCTTGTGGATACAATAGGTTTTTTCATATAAGCTCCTTCCAGTATTGCATATGGAAAGGATTCACTTAAAGATGTAAGTGTATTAATATCTATAGCGTTCAAGAAAGAATATACATCTGTAATATATCCTAAAAAATAAACATTATCCTGGATATTTAACTCTTTAGCCATAGACTCAAGTTTTTCTCTTCTACTTCCATCTCCTGCAATAAGAAATATTATATTATCACGCTTTTCCAATACATTTTTAGCCATCTTCAGAAATGTTTCATGATCTTTTACTTCATCTAGTCTTGCCATTATACCAACTACTGTTTTACCTTCTCCTGGAATATTATATTTCTTGAAAAAATCTCTCTTAGTTGAATATTCAACCTCTTGTTCTAAATCTATTCCATTATAAACAGTATATATATTATTCTCTTTAAATCCTCGTTGAATTAACATGTCTTTAAAAGTATCTGAAACTGCTATGAAATGTTTAAATCTTTTAAGAGCAAATAAATTTAAATTGGTAAATACAATTCTTTTGTATATATTATCCTTGAAATCTAATTTATAATCACTATGTACAGTAGTTATAAATGGTGTCTTAACTTTAAATCTTAAAAAAAGAGCAATAAAATTAGCTCTTGCCCCATGACAATGTATAATATCGTATTTTTCTACTTTTATTTCTTCAGATAATCTACTCACAACAGAAAGATCTGATCTACCTTTTTGCTCAAATACTTCTATATTTATACCTTCTTTAAGACATTCATAATAGAAACTATCCTTTATAAAACAGATTATTTTTGCATCAATTAGCTTATCTAATCCTTTAAACAATGATAGAATATGAGTTTTAGCTCCTCCCGTATCCCCACCACTTATTAAATGAAGCACCTTCATATGTTTTTACTCCTTTTATTTATTGTATTTTATAATTTCCTCTAACCATAAAAAACGTTTCCGTTTTAGAATAAACTCCTCTGCCATCATCTCTTGGTATTATCAATAAATGATTTTCTGATATATCCATATTAGTGTCTATATCCTTACCAGAAGTAACATCAGATATTCCACCTAATTCTGAACCTATTGCAACTGCTCTACCTGATCTTAATATAATCTCAGTTCCCTTCCCTCCTATTAAGGATTGACCCTTCTGCAGAACAATAATTTCTAACTCATCCTTAGTTGAACCTTCAACTGGCTTGTTTTCTGTATTACTTTTTATTTTTAAATCTATATAATCTTTAATCTCTTCTATTTTTTTATCCACATATGAAACACTCACTAAAGGATCCCTATTAGACCCTGGTTCTGAAAAAACCACTCCCACTGTCATTGTAAGCATAATAACAACTATTCCAGTTCCTATTTTTTTCCAATTTTTTCTCATAATATCCTCCTTAATTAACAAATATTTCTCTCTTAATATATTATACTATATATTAATTAAAAAATAAGCATTAACGAATTAATGCTTATTTCAAAATATGTATGTATTTGAGAATTATAAACCTAAGCTCGTTTCTATAGAATCGTCAATTCGTCTCATCATCTTATCATCAAATCTTCCAATTCTTTCTCTTAATCTTTTCTTATCTATGGTTCTAATTTGCTCTAATAATACTACTGAATCCTTAGGTAGTCCATAATCAGTTGCAGTTATTTCAACATGTGTTGGTAATTTAGCTTTATTTAGTTTAGATGTTATTGCCGCCACTATTATAGTAGGACTATATTTATTTCCAACATTGTTTTGTATAACTAAAACTGGTCTAACCCCTCCTTGTTCAGATCCTACTACAGGACTTAAGTCCGCATAGTATAAATCTCCTCTTTTCACTCTCATATTTTATCACTTCCTATTTACTATCCTTTTCAAATTTCATCATTTTGTCTTTTTCCTATTTTTCCTACAACAAAAGCTATGGCATAATTTTTTTCATGGGATATAGATACACTCATATCTAATATTTCGTATCTTTCTAATACTTTACTGCTAAATACAATATAAGGCTTACCATATTTATCATGTCTAATCTCAATATCCTTCCAAGATATTTTACCTATCCCAGTTCCTATTGCTTTACTTATAGCTTCTTTACTAGCAAATAAGCCTGCCACTGAATTTGCTCTATACTTTTTCCCACTTAAATATTCCTTCTCTTTTTCTGTAAATATTTTATCCAAAAAAATATCTCTTTTTCCATTTAATATTTTTTTAATTCTTCTTATATCTACAATATCTACACCATTTGTTAGTCTTGACTCCGATTTCATATTATTTAAATGCCTTTCTATCCAAATCATCTATTATATCATTACCAAGCAGTCTGTGCATAAATGTATATATACCATCTATCCAACTCTCATTTCTAATCTTTTTTTCTACTAATTCTTTCATTCTCTCATTAACTTCATCTAACTCATCTACTACTTTGGATAATTCTTCTTCTTTTTTTGATAAATTTTCATATCCTTTTTTTATTGTTGCATTCAATAATTGAAAATTCGTCTCTCTTATTTTTTCTGGAATCAATTCAATTCTAAATAATACTTCGTCTATCTTATCATTAAAATTCAATAACATTTCTTTATGTTCATCTAATAGCTTTATATTTTCTTTTTTCTTATCCGTATTAATTGAGTCAGATATCTTTAAAATCATATTCATACTCTGTCTTTTATCGTTTTCTAATTTTTCTAATACTTGAGTTAATTCTTTTTCTTCATTTTCTAAACTAATAACTTCGTCTAAATATTTTTTTATCTCTTTATCTTTTATATTTCCAAATATACTAATCCAATTCTGATCCTTATGTAATAAGGGTAATCTATTTAATTGTATATCCTGTTTATCAATTACCATCTCGTCTTTTTGAAACATTTAAAATCAATCTCCATCTATATATTTCTATTTGTCTAGTATGTAGTCTACTTTTGATACTATTTCTCCATTATATATATATACTCTTGGAACTCTTCTTCCAATAGTACATATTAATTCTGGTATCATATCATCTCCCTGGTTCCTATAAAGAGATACTATATCATTTCTTTCAATATGGGCAATCTTTGAAACATCTATCATTGATTGATCCATACAAATATTTCCAATTACCCGTATTTTAATATCCTCAATACTAGGTTGCGTAATATCCACCATCTCTTTTGTATATCCATCTGCATAGCCTACAGGTATTGTTGCTATCTTCATATCTGTATCTGCTATAAAACCTTGATCATATCCTACATAGTCACCTTTTTTTATATTTCTAAATTGAGCCACTCTGGTTTTAAAAGAAGAAGCAAGTTTTAAGTCTATCCTTGAAGCCTGTACCTCATCTGATGAATACATACCATATAACATAATTCCTATTCTTACCATATCCAAATTATATTCTGGCATATCCAGAGCTGATGCACTATTTGAAATATGTTTTATTGGAATATTTACATCTCTGTCCTCTAGTTCACCTAATATCCATTTAAATCTTCTAAATTGCTCTTTTGAAATAGATTTATCCATTGTATCAGATTGAAGTAAATGTGAAAATATGCCTTCCAGATTAATATTATCCAATCTATAAATTTCCTCTATTTCTTTAATGCTATTATCATTAACAGTAAAGCCTAGCCTTGACATTCCTGTATCCACTTTTACATGTATCTTGCCCAATAACTTCATTTTCTTAGCATGTTTTGATATTATTTTTGCCTGTTCTAGTGTATAGATGGTTTGAGTTATATCATATTCAATTCCCTTATAGAGCAAATTGTCTTGAGTATATCCTAATACTAAAATTGGAGCTTTAATACTCCCTTTTCTAAGTTCAATAGCCTCTGCTATAGTGGCAACTGCCAACATATCTGCACCATTTTCTAAGAATATTTTTCCACAAGTTACAGCACCATGTCCATATGCATCTGCCTTTACAACAGCCATTATCTTAACTTTTTTTTCAATAAACTTCCTTATATTACTAATATTATATATTAAATTATTTAAGTTGACTTCTAACCAAGTAGGTCTTATCTCTTCTAATAAACTCATAAAATCCCTCTTATTCTCAATTTTGAAATATTTTTGCATACTACTTACAACATTATATCATATAATTAATAATATTATATTTAATATTTATTACAATCCAATTTATTTTTAAACTATATAATTTATAATAGATTTTATCCTTCCATCTAATTTATATACTCTAGGTATTCTTCTTCCTATTCTCACTATAAGCTGTGCTCTCATCTGCTGATCCTGGTATGAATACATGGAAACTATATCACCTTTCTCAATATTATTCACATTAGAAATATCAATTAAAGTTTCATCAATGGATGGATTTCCTATTAATCTAAGCCTTTCACCTTTGTATTTTATATTCACTAATTTATTGACTTCATTACTATACCCATCCCCTAATCCTAAGGGCAAAATTCCTATTTTCATATCTGACTCTGCAATTAATCCTCCATTAAAATCTATATAATCTCCTTTTTTAACAATTGAATAATTTAACATTCTAGATTTTAATGAAGAAGCTAGTTTTATTTTTAATTTTTCTTGCTTAACTTCTTCTGAAGGGTATATTCCATACAACAATTGACCTACTCTAACCATTTCTAAATTATATTCTGGAGTATCTAGAGTCCCACCACTATTGGATATATGTCTTATTGGAATCTCAATTCCTTTTTTTTCTAAAAGATTTGTAAATTGAATAAATCTTTTAAATTGTTTTCTAGTAATATTTTTATTCTCTATATCTGATTGTATAAAATGTGAAAATATACCTTCAATCTCTAAACCATCTAACTTACTAATTTCATAGATAATCGAAATATTTTCTCTCTCTGTTGAAAATCCTAGTCTTGACATACCTGTGTTTATTTTTATATGAATTTTACATTTTTTATTATTCCCTATTGCTATATTTGATAGTAATTCTGCCTGTTCAAAGCTATATATTGTAATTGTAATATTATTTTTTACCGCATTAAATAGTTCACCATCCTGTGTGTATCCTATTATCAATATAGGTGCCTCAATTCCGGCTCTTCTCAGCTCCAATGCCTCTACAAAATTAGCCACTCCCAAATAATCCACACCATTTTCTAAGAATATTTTTGCACAATTTACAGCTCCATGTCCATATGCATTTGCTTTTACTATAGCTAATATTTTAACTTTTTTATCCACATAGTCTCTTAAGTTTTTTATATTATATTTTAATCTATCTAAGTCTATTTCTAACCATGCTGGTCCAATTTCATCTAATAAAGTCATATAAATCTCCTTTCTATCATCTCTATATTATATCATAATAGAAAAATTTAGACTTTGAAACATAAAAATAGAGTTCTGCTTATACTTAACAGAACTCTATTTCATATTTTTCATAATTCTTGATTGATCCTTATTTTATTTTTCTACTTCCTGGCTTAATTAATTCTTCTCCTGCTTTACATAATGGACAATCAGCTGGATCAAATGTATTTATTTTAACTTTTGTTGCTGAATATAAAGGTATTTCTAAACTCCCATCAGTTCTATCAACTAAAGAAGCAATAGCAACTACTTCTCCACCTAATTTTTCTACTGCTTCAATTGCTTCAAATGCTGATTTTCCAGTTGTAACAACATCTTCTGCAATTAAAACCTTATCTCCCTGACCTATCTCAAATCCTCGTCTCACAGTCATCTTGTCATCCACTCTTTCTGTGAATATTGCAGGTTTTCCCAATTGTCTTCCCAATTCATAGGCTACCACTATTCCACCCATTGCAGGTCCAACAACTATGTCTATTTCTAATTCCTTTAACCTTGCTACAACTTCTTTTAACCCTTCTTCTGCTCTATCTGGATATTGTAATAGTTTTGCACACTGTACATATCCATCACTATGCTTTCCTGAAGATAGCAAAAAATGTCCTTTTAAAAGTGCTTCTGATTTTTCTAATAATTCAATTACCATATTCAATCCCCCTAGATTATTCCTCTAATTTCATCTAATGACTTTATATTTTCTTTCTTCATAAAATCTTCTATTCCTTTTATTATATCTAAACTTATATCCGGTTTTATAAAATTTGCACTTCCAACTTGAACTGCAGTAGCTCCTGCCATTATAAATTCAATTACATCCTCAGATGTCATTATTCCACCTAGACCTATGACTGGTATATCAACTACATTACTAACTTCCCAAACCATTCTAAGAGCAATAGGTTTTATTCCTGGACCTGAAAGTCCTGCTGTTATATTTTCAAAAATAGGTTTTCTCTCCTTAATATCAATTGCCAATGCGTTAAAAGTATTAACTAAGGATATAGCATCTGCTCCTGCCTCTGCACAAGCAATTGCCATTTCTTTTATATTTTCAGCATTAGGAGATAATTTTACAATCATCGGTTTATCAACAATACCCTTTGAAGCTTTCACAACTCTCCTTGCAGTATCTGATTTTATCCCAAAAGCCATTCCACCTTCTTTTACATTAGGACAAGATATATTTAACTCTATCATATCTATATTCGAATTATTTAATAACTCTATTCCAGCTAAATACTCCTCCAATGTTCCTCCACCTAAATTAGCTATTGTTATAGTATCTTTTGATTTCAGAAATGGAAGATCTTTTTCAATAAAACTCTCCACACCTTCATTTTGTAGTCCTATTGAATTCATTAAGCCTGAAGAGGTTTCATGAATCCTTCTTCCCTTATTACCTTGTTTAGCTTTTATTGTAAGTCCTGTTGTAGATATTCCACCTAATTTTGATATGTCAAAATATTGGTCAAATTCTCTTCCAACTCCAAAAGTTCCCGAAGCAGCAATTACCGGATTTTTAAATTCTATTCCACATATATTTATTTTCATAGTTAAAATATAACCTCCTCTGCTTTAAAAACAGGCCCTTCCTTACATACTCTTTCCATACCTCTTACTGTTTCTATAGTACATCCCATACATGCACCAATACCACATGCCATTCTATTTTCCATGGAAATCTGAAGTTTTGTCTTATCCTTACAAAGCTGGACTAGTGCTCTAATCATCTCTTCTGGTCCACAAGAGATTACAAGGTCATAATCTTCTGGATTTAATATTTCTGTTATATATCCCTTGTGCCCCACACTTCCATCCTCTGTTGATATATTTATCTCTTCAATATAATCTTTAAACTCTTCCGTATAATAACTCTCTTCTCTAAATCCTGAATAAAGATCTACTGATCCTTTAAGTTCTTTTGCCAGATATAAAAGTGGTGCTATTCCTATTCCACCTGAAACTATGGCAACTTTCTCCTGTTTTTCTAAATCAAATCCACTTCCCAATGGTCCTAGAAGAGACAGACTGTCTCCTTCTTTTAATTCCGATATTATATGAGTTCCCCTACCTACAACTTCATATAGAAGTGTAAGTTGCCCATCTTCTAACCCTGATATGGAAATGGGTCTTGGAAGAAATGGGTCTTTTCCACTCCATCCCTTTACCATGTAAAACTGTCCTGGTTTTCCTTTGAAATCTCCTTTTAATTTAAGTTGATAAATATTAGTTGATATTTTTTTATTTAAAAGGATTTCTCCATCCACATAACTATCCTTCATATCCAATATCCTCCCTCATATTTAAAACTGCTTCTCTAGTGTATTGGTCAAATTTTTCTATCCCGTCATCATACTTCATATATGCTTTTATGATTCCCCTTGATGAGTTAACTATTCCACCATTTAAGCCGTTGAGATACTTTCTAACATCTTCTCCTCTTGCTCCCTGTGCTCCATATCCAGGTATTAAAAAAAACATATCCCTATATCTTTCTCTTATTTCCATTGCCTCATCTTGATGAGTTCCTCCCACTACAGCCCCTATTGAACTATAGCCAGATTTACCCATATATTTTTTACCCATCTCTTC
>JARIDA010000061.1 GCA_029257065.1 Tissierellaceae bacterium
TTAATTGCCAGCCATAAGTCAAATAATTTTCAAAATTTTTCATATTATTTCCTCTAACTTTTAGTTTATCCTTATCAGATAAATCAAATTTATTGTCTATAATACATCACAACCTTTGATACATATAGATACTAATTATTATATCATAAATCAGTATATGATATATCTTTTAAGTAGATTATCTTGATATTTTTTATTTGAGTTTACTCAACTATGTTTTTTAATGTAATATAAAGTTCCAAAAGCAAAATAGAAAAAGGATAAACCGTAAATCACAGCTTATCCTTATAAGATCAATAGTTTTCAGCAATTCATCGAGTTTTCCTAAATTGCTATCATAACAAACTCAATTTTAAATATTTATTTTAAGTAAATATTTTTATATTTTCCCAAATAAGCTTAGATGGCATGATAGTTAATTTATCAAAATCATATCCCTTTTCAATTAAAGCTTTGATTATCTCCATACCAGCATAATATCCACTTAAATAATATTTACCATCATCATCTTGATTTGACCATGTAAAATATTCTTCCATTTTTCCTTTATTTAATGAAGTCCCAAATTCTTCTGTTATTTCATTTATAAGAAAGTTTCTATGATTAACAAGCCTATTAACTTCTTTTTCTTATAAACTTAATTAACTTGAAATTGTATTAATCGTATATTCCATATTATATAAAACAATAGGACATAAAGAACCTAATCCTTCTGTAATTGTTCTTTCCATAAAGTCAAACATATAAATATTTTTATTTGAATGAATTCTCATCATGTGATTCATTTCATTAGGTAGATTCCTCCATTTTATTAAGCTAATACATAGGGTACATCATTTAAAATTAGTTTTATTCTTTTAAAAAATATAAAAATTTCTCCCTGACTTTTTTATAATCTTTTCCTCACTGTTAGATAAAGCTTTTGCCTTGTAAACAGATAGCATAATCCCAATAAGAAACATATTTATTATTAAACTAGTTTTTCCATTTGAAATTAAAGGAAATCCAATAGGGTCAACATATATTAATCCAAAATTATTTATTAAATAAAATATAGTTTGAAAAGAAAAACTAGCAATTACAGACATAGATACAAGACTTCCAAGCACTCCTTTTTGACTTAAAGAAATTTTAGTAGACTTCACTATAAATAACAATACTAAAGCTATTAAAGCTACAAAAGCTAACCACCCAAATGAATAAATTAAATTTGTTATTATAAAATCTGTATTTATACCAGGCAATACTTCTTTGATATCACTAGAATTTAAATTGCTTCCAATTATTTTTGCATTTGATAGGACATTCCTTACCGTTACAATCACATGTCCTCCACCATTAGGGTCTAAATATGGATTAATTGCATATTTTATTCTCTCTAATTGATATTCTTTCATAGATAAAGCTGTAGCTAATAAAAATGCAAATGTTGGAACATAAACAGTTAGTAAAGCTTTTAGTTTTTTTACATTGAACCATCCTTTTAATATTGCAAAAGTTAATAAAAAAAGACATATAGCCATATATAAAATTAAATTTGATAAACTTGGTATTATTAAACACAGTATGGCTGGTATTAGAAAATATATTCCACAAAATACAATTCCTTTATATCCTTTAATCCTCATATCATAAATTATTCCAGCAAAAGCTGTCGGAAATAATAACATCATATATTTTGCATAATACGATTGACCCATTATCCTTGGGGATACGAGCATACTTACAATTGTTATCAATACTAAACTAAAATATATAGTCTTAGGATATTTCCCTAAAATAGTAAAATCCATAAAATATGCAAACCCCATAATTCCCACTCCAACTAAACTATATATTATTTCCATTGTTAAACTTCTTTGAATATCAATGCCCTGCATAATAAATCTTCTTACTACTATTCCTAGAACAAGCAATATACCTGTTAATAAAACTATACTCCATTCAGGCTTTGGTCTATAGACACTGTCTAATTCTGTTCCAACATTTATAGGATCTCCCATTTCTAAGATAGCCTTATCTGTTGCATCTTCTGCATCCATCCCATGAGAGATATATGCGTTTTTCTGATCAATAATATGATCTTCTATTTCTTCAGAAATAATTTTATGAGACTTTTTCCATCTTATTTGATCACAAATTTTATTTAAATATTCTTTGATTTTATTAGACGGTTCCAAATTTAACACCATCCTCTAAAACCTGATTTATAGTTGAAACATATACATCCCATTCTTTTTTTTCTTCATTAAGAAATTTCTTGCCTTCTTCCGTTATGCTGTAGTATTTTCTTACTCTTCCACTATCTGCATTTTTATCATAAGAATTTAACATCCCATCATTCTCTAAGCCATGGAGTAAAGGATAAAGAGTTCCAGCTTTTAATTCAAAAATATTATCTGATTTTGTAGCAAGCTCCTCGATTATTAAATATCCATACATATCTTTTTCTTCTAGCAAATTCAATATAAGCATTGTGGTACTTCCTGCAAGAAGCTTTTTGTTAGTCTTCATATTTATATCTCCTTCCTATATATAGATTACCTATATATAGTATATATAGATCGTCTATATATGTCAACAAAAAATCTCTTATAAATCAAAAAAACAACAATATTGTTGTTTTTTTGATGACCATTATATAAATTTATTTAATGAGTTTTACTCTATTCTTACTCTGACAAACTCAAAGCTCTAGATTACTTTCTACTCTTAAGCCTTGCTATATTTGAGTAATTGCTTGCTATAATTATCTCAAAAGTAGATAAATCTTCTTTTAATTGATCAATAGAATCCTTTAATTCTAAATATCTATTATCATCTTTAGGATCTAGCTCCCTCAGCATTTCTTTAATTTCTTTTTGCCCTTCTTCTAATTTGATTTGTCCTTCTTTAAGTTCTTTGATATCTGATTTTATCGGCTCTAATTCTTCTCTAAGTATTTCTCTAATAGATTTCATCAATTCCTTATTCATTTCCAGCAGCTCCTTAATTTGCAACTACAATTTCATCTATAAATAGCTCTTCTTTCAAATAATAATATTTCTACTAATCAAAAATACTCTTGATTTTTCTTCCTATTATTACAAAGAAATTAGCCTTTGCGAACTTATCCCTTACCCTTACATCTGTCTGGTAGATTGTCTCACCCTTTTCAACTATCCTAGCCTGGC
>JARIDA010000069.1 GCA_029257065.1 Tissierellaceae bacterium
CTATTAGCTTTATTTAAATTTTTATTTATTAAATTGTAGTTATTAAAATATCTATTGACGAATATAAAAATATTAATTAAATTAATCATTAAAAAACTTATAATAGAAATCATTATTAATGTTTCTAATATAGTAAATCCTTTTTTATTTTTGCAATAAAAACTCAACAAATTCTTCATAATTATTAGCCTTTCTTATATTTTCAATTTGTAATTTAATTTTCCAAAATTCATTCTTATTTTCTTTTTCGATTTTTATTATATAATGATCTTCTTCAATTAAAATCTCTAATATTTCACTATAAGAATTGTGTAACTTAAAGTTTTCAAATAATTCAATATAATTTATATTATAAATCCCCATATTCTTCTTGTTTTTTCTGCTTATCTTCATTGACTCTATAATATTTTCATATATATGTACTTCCTTATCTTTAGTAATTATCTCATTGTTGATTTCAATACTTTTATAAAGTATTGGGAATATATTTCTTGTGAATAATCCTAATATAAATATAATTAAAATAACTTCTAATGTTATAAATCCCTTATCATTCATTTAATCATCCATCTTTTCAATTCTTATATTACCTGTAACTGGCTGAATTATTATTTTTATATAACTCTTTTTATTTCTCAAAGTTAATGTACCTCCTGTACTTACAGCCCCTGTAGACCTAAATACGATATATGGGCTAGGCATATTGTATGCTATTTCATAGTCACTTTTAAATTGTTTTTTTACCAGTTCAATTCTAAATTTACTAAGCTCTGTAAATGAATATGATTTTTTATCATTATATACTCTAAATTCAATATTAATTTTTTCTATTAAAGCTTTATTCCTATATAGCTCTAAATCATTTATCAATGTATTTATTTCATTATTTTGTTTTATCAATTTAATACTTTTAAAATTAAATGAAATAGCCATAAATATAATACTAAATAAACTTATCATTAAAATAGTTTCTATTAAAGTAAAGCCTTCTTTATTTGATTTTAACATTTATAACTCCCATATCTTCACTATTATCTAAGTTTATAAACATTTCTGATAGGTAAAATCCTTTTTCTAATAATTCAAATTCATAGTCAATCCATTTATCTGTTAATTCTATTTCCTCAGTATAAATCCTCTCTTCTAA
This sequence comes from Tissierellaceae bacterium, assembly GCA_029257065.1. Lineage (GTDB taxonomy): Bacteria > Bacillota > Clostridia > Tissierellales > Tissierellaceae > JARIDA01. The sequence goes on from JARIDA010000069.1 coordinate 1,148, forward strand.
TTCATTATTCAATATAAAATCAACAGTAATCCTATTTTTCTCACTAGAGTTAAAACTTATCTTGCAATCCTCGTCTATATTAACAGTTTCATTTTTAAACTCCAATTTAATATTATCTTTTCCCTTTCTTTTATTAATTTTATAAACGATTTCTAGAAAATTTTCATCTAATTTCTTCTTATTAAATAGATTTATTTCAATAGATTTATTTGTAGTTTTTACAAACTCTAATATCTCATTATAGTCAAGCTTATCTTCTAATTTTATATACTTAATGTCCATAAGCTCTTCTTTTTCTTCTTGGTAGTAAGTATTTTTAGTAAGATAATTTATATTATCTTTTTCATTTATATCTAAATTAGGCAAATCATTAAGGTAAAGGTCAGTATTTTCAGATTCATTTTTATCTAATTCATTAAAAGGATCACTATTTACATTATTATTTTCAGAATAAGAATGAAGAAATTCATATTTAATGCTATTTATACCTATGTCCAAGTCTAAATTCAAATCACCACTATCATTATAAATTTTTATATTTTCAATGCTTGCTAATACAAGGTTTTTCTCTAGAGCATCAATAAATTCTATGATACTAATGGAATCTCCTTTAGCTCTAATATTTAAATTTTCTTTTATAATACTATCAATATCTAATGAATTTATATCTTTATGCATTTCTAAACTCTCTATTTGAAAAGATTCGTTTTCTAATGTGTTTATTAATTTGAATATCCTATCTAAATTAATACTTTTATAGTCATAATTATTCATCTCCCTGATATCATATTCATCCTTATCAATACTGTAAATTATATTTAAGTCGGATTCCAAACTAGAAATATCTTCATTTAAAATATTATATTTTATTATTTTAAACTTTAATATATAATTAAAGTTTAAAAATGTAATTATTAATGATATTAATATTAATAATAAAGCTTTTTCTTTTCTTGTATATTTATTTAGTATATTATTAAATGTTTTCTCCATATACTCACCTTGTCTCAATATTAATATTATAATAGTAGGAATTTTCCCTTTCTGATATTTCACTTAAATTAATTTCAGAATTATATTCTAATAATCGTAATTTTTTATAATATTTATAAATACTATTTTTATATTTAGATCTACCTGATATATTAATTTCAGATATTGATATATGCAAATCATTAATAAAGACTTCTTTTGGTAAGTTTCCTAGTATTAATTTTATTTTATTTTTAGCATTTAAATTATCAATGATTTCACTATTCAATTTTTCATTTTGATTTTCTAAATAAATAAAATCTTCGCTGATTTTTAACTTCTGATCTAAATCACTTCTGTTTTCTATATTACTAAAATTAGAATTTAACTCTTTTTTATAACTGTCTGCTATCTGAATTTTATAACTAAAATATATGTCGATAATTAAATTAATAGATATAGTTATAATAAGTATGTAGAAACAGTTTTGAAAAGGTTTATGCTCTTTTACTTTTTTTATATCAAAAAAATTTATATCTTCCATTTAATCTCCTTTTTCTTCTTATAATACCTCCTGTCATAGATAAATAATTATTGTTTTTCTCACTTTTTATTTCACTAGTAAATTTTTCCAATTCATTAAGATATAAAATTGGTCTCTTAAAAATCTCAAATAAAGCTACATCTATATCCAGTTTTTCTGGGAATTCACCATCAATAATTATTATATCTAGATTAAGAGTTGTTTCTTCCATTATAGATTCAATTTTATTATTTAAAATATAGTTTGCTCCTCCATCTAAACTCTTAACAGTAGTTATTATACCTTTATTTAAAACTATTAAATTTGTATTATTCTTTTGGAAATCTAATATTAATAGCTTTTTATTTGAAATATTATATTCTTTATTAATAAATTCATTATAATTTACTAATTTCATATATGTATTGCTTTTAACATCTAGTGTTTTAGCTTTAAATCCTATTTTTTCTATAAAATCTTTATATTTTTTCACCTTTCCTTTACTAATTATATATACAATATAATTAGTATTTAGTTTATCTTCACCCATATGTGAATATTGAATATAACTATTATCTTGATATGAATTATATTTTTCTTCTAATATTTTTATCTGATATTTATATTTTAATATTGGAATACTTATTATATCGGACTCAAGTTCATTATTATTAATAATCAAATATATGTTTGCATACTTTATATTTTTAGTATTCAATTTATTTTTTATTTTTTTAATATTATCTTCTGATCCGAATTCTCCTAAAAAATCAATACTAAATGCATTTAAGATTTTATTTTTATTTAGCTGAATTACTTTAATTAAACCTTCTCTAATTTCAACTACAATTTTTTGATTTATTATTATATTTTCTTTCATTTTTCTTTTGAACCTTTAACAACTAATTTATTTTCTTTAAAAATTAATTCTCCAGGAATTATTTCAATGTCACCAGTAGAATTTATATTAACTTTAAATTCCTTATCAAAATTAGATCCCAACTCTTGGACTAATACAGGATCTAATTTTAAGTCTGAATCTTTATCTAAGTACTGTTTTAGTAATTCCATAGGTATATTCTTAGAAATTTCCAATGGATGATCTATTAAATAAAGTGCTGCTGCAGACTTAATCATATTAACATTAACATTATGAGTTGCTACTCTAGCAGATAACTGTGATCGACTGAAATTTGGTACTATCATAGTAATTAATATACCTATAATTGATATAACTAAAACAACCTCTAATAGAGTAAATCCCTTATTATTTATTTTCTTCATAATAAAATCTCCTTTTTACTATATAAAATTTGTTATCTCAAACATAGGAATTATAAATGCAATTAAAATCACACCAATTATTATGGCAATAAATAATAGTAAAACTGGTTCTATAAATTTAACTATTCTGCTTACAAATTCTTTTAATTCCTGTTCTAAATATTCTATTGCTTTAGATGTAAGTGCAATCATCTCTCCTGATTCTTCTCCTAGTTTTATCATTGAAACCGCAAATATAGGGAAAATATTCCTATTTTTTAATAACTGAGAAAAACTTTTACCCCGCTCTACTTCTATTATTATTTCTTTTATATTATTATGTACATAAATATTTGATATAACATCATTACTAATTTCTATTGATTGTACCAAGCTTAATCCACTTTCCAACATTAACTTATAGGTTTCAAGGAAGGCCAGTGAATATATCAACTTTATATATTTTGAGAATATAGGTAAATTAAAGAAAAATTTCTGAATATAATAAGTTTTCTTTTTATAAAGCCAAATCATAATAAGCATAAAAAAAGATACTCCGGATATTATTTTGTATTTATTAATAGATATATATGTATTAAAGTCTAGTAATAAATTAGTTAATAATGGTAATTCTTGATTATTAAAATCAAACAATTGAATTATTTCTGGAAAAATATTGGTAAAGATAAAGATAGTTAATAAAATTGTAGATATTATTAAAATAAATGGGTATATTAAGTCTCCAATAATTTTTTGTTTTAATAGATATCTCTTTTTGTAATACTCTGAAACTTGAGAGAAAACTAAACTCATATTTCCACTTTCTTCTCCTGATTTTAGTAATGCAATGATTAAATTTGGATAATTAGCTCTCTCCAAAGTTTCTGATAAGAATACTCCCCTATCCAATCCCTCTAATAATTCTTCTAATATATAATTAGTATCTGCATTGAATTTTTCATTTTTTAAAATAATCAAAGCTTCTTTTATAGGAATACCAGAGTCTAACAAAATAAATATTTGATTAAATAACAAGGAAATATTAATGTCTTTTAATACTTTTTTATCCACTTTAACCTTAGATATATCTCTAGTAAATTCCATTAAAAAATAGTTTTCTTTTTCCAATTTATAAATTAATTCTTCTCTAGTTGAGTTTTCAATAAATCCTTTCTTAATTTCTCCAGTACTTGAAATAGCTTTATAACTGTATCTCACAATATCACCTTATATCTTTAATTTTTCAACTTCTTCTAAGCTAATCTTACCTTCCAATAAAAGTTCTATCCCGGATTCCATTAAACTTTTAATATGTTTTTCATGTAGTTTCTCTCTAATATCATCTATATACGGATTTTTCTCTAATAATCTTCTAATTTCTTGATCCACTTTAACAATCTCCAAAATAGCTATTCTTTCTTTATATCCATCTATACATTGATCACATCCACAAGATCTATATATTTCATATTTTCTACTTAAATCTAGACCTAACTTTTGTTTTGTTTCCTTTTTCATATCTATTTTTTCTTTACAATTTTCACATAATACTCTTACTAGCCTTTGAGAAATCATTGCATTTAATGCAGATATTAATAAATGTTTCTTTACATTCATTCCCAATAGTCTGAAAATTGCTGAAGCACAATCATTTGTATGTATTGAACTTAATACTAAATGCCCTGTTTCTGCTGCTCGTATTGCTAATTGTGTAGTACCCTCCTCTCTCAGTTCCCCAACAAGTATTATGTCTGGGTCCTGTCTTAAAATAGAATTTAATCCTAACTCAAATGTATATCCAACTGAATAATTGGTTTGAGATTGATTTATACCATTAAATATATATTCTACAGGATCCTCTATAGTCATTATATTATTTTTTTCTGTTTTTAATTTATTTAATATAGTATAAATTGTTGTAGTTTTACCTGAACCTGCTGGTCCACTGACTAATATTAATCCATTATTCTTATTTATTACTTTATTTAAGAGATTTAATTCTCCTTCATCCCGAACCAACTGATTAATATTGAATGTAAAATTATTTTTATTTAATATACGCAATACTATTTTTTCTCCTCTTAGCAAAGGAAGAATTGATATTCTAACATCTATATTTTCATCTTTAATTTTAAGGTTTATTCTACCGTCTTGTGGTCTTCGTTTTTCTGCCACATCTAATTTTGCAATTACTTTTAATCTAGCTATGAATTCATCTTTATCTTCTCTTGATATTTCTCTCATAATTTTTAACTCTCCAAGTATTCTAAATCGTATTCTTAAAGAAAAATCATATGGCTCTATATGAATATCAGTAGCTTTTAATCTTATTGCATCATCAAACATATCATCACAAATTTCTATTATGCTATTTATATCTTTTTCCATTTTATTCTAACCTTACATATTCTTGTATATATTCTATAGTTTCCAAAGTCATTTTCCTACTTAAGCTACGATTTAACCAGAATTCTTGAGCTAATACTCCCTGATTCACAAGCATAGCTACACCATTATAGTGCTCAAATCCTTTAACCTTAGCTTCAGATAAAAGCTTAGTTTCAAGTGGTTTATATATTATGTCACAAACTATTAAATTTTCTTTAAATCCATCTAAGTCTATTGGAGATTTATCATGATAAGGTTCCATACCAACTGTTGTTGTATTTATCAATATATCAAATTTATACTTATTTATATCTTCTTCCATTCCAAATACTTCTATTTCCAAATCTCTATTTAATCTATTTAAATCCTTTTTTAATTTAACCCCTCTTTCTTTAGTTCTATTTAATATAGATATTTCTCTTAAATCTTCTTTTATTAATTCATAACTTATTCCTTTAGCTGCACCACCTGCCCCTATAATTAAGATTCGCTTATCTTTTAAACTTATATTATTATCATCTAGCATTTTCATAAAACCTAAACCATCAGTATTAATACCTATTAATTTCCCATTTTTATTTTTCACTGTATTTATAGCTCCTATATCCCTTGACTCTTCAACTATTTCATCCAAAAATGGAATTATATCCTCTTTGTATGGAGCAGTAATATTAAAGCCCTTTACATTTAATGATAATAGTCCTTTTAAAGTCTCTTTTAATTTATCCTCCTTAATATTAAATGCCATATAAATATTATCGATTTCTTCTTCCTTATAGATAAAGTTATGAATTATAGGTGAATAAGTCCCATCTATAGGATTACCAATTAAACAGTATAAACTTGTTTTCCAATTTATTTCCATAATATCTCCCTTCTGTCATATAATTTATATTATCATATTTAAATTAATCTGTATATAAGTTTTCTGTATATTCTAAAAATTTATAAATATTTAAATTTTACAAATAAATATCCCATAAAAAGACGAGTCTTCTTATGGGATATTTGTTTTATTAATCTTTCTTTTTTAATATATCATTTATTTTTGTAATTATCATATCTACTGCAACTTCATTATATCCACCCTCAGGAATAACTATATCTGCATATTTTTTTGTCGGCTCTACAAATTGTAAATGTGCAGGTCTTACAGTGTTCATATATTGTAATATAACCGAGTCTAAAGTTCTACCTCTATCTTTTAAGTCTCTTAATATTCTTCTAATAACCCTAACATCAGAATCTGTATCCACATATATTTTTATATCCAACAAATCTCTAATTTCTTCTTCAAAGAGTATTAAAATTCCTTCCAGTATAATTATTTCTTTTGGATGAATCAATTCGGTTTCTTCTTTTCTTATATGATTTTTAAAATCATATATTGGTTTTTCTATGCTTTCTCCTTCTATTAACATTTTTAAATGAGTTAATAATAGGTCCTTATCAAAAGCAAATGGATGATCATAGTTTATTTTTTCTCTCTCTTTAAATGGAATATTTGATTGGCTTTTATAATAGGAATCTTGTTCTAAAATCAAAATATCTTCTTCATCAATTGATTCTAAAACCTTATCAGATATAGTAGTCTTTCCTGAACCTGTACCGCCTGTAATTCCAATTAATATAGGTTTACTCAAATTACTCATCCTTTCTTACCATTCTTAACATAGACATGGGTTTTACTTTTTTATCTGTTTTTATTTTTATAATTTGCTGAGCATGAGGAGCAACATCAATTTTTTCTCCTTCATCATTCCACATTTCTTCTATTCTTTGTGTATAATAATCTTCATTAGGTCCAAATATTTCAACCTCATCTCCTAAGAATATTCTATTTCTCTGTTCCACAGTTGCCAAATTATTTTCTTCATCATAATCTAAAACTATACCTAGAAAATTATAGTTTCTTATATATGAGCTAGTTTCATATAATTGACCTGATTCACCTGGATCTCCATAATAAAATCCTTTAGTAAAGTCTCTATGGCTTGCTTTTTTAATTTCCTCTAACCATTTCTCATTATATTTATACTTTTCCGGATTTTCATAATAATTATCCAATGCCATTCTATAGGACCTAATAACAGTAGCCACATAATAAGAACTTTTAACTCTTCCTTCTATTTTAAAACTATTTATTCCAACATCTATAAGTTCTTCTAAATGCTCTATCATACATAGATCCTTTGAGTTCATTATAAATGTACCACCCTCATCTTCAAATACAGGATAATATTCACCTGGCCTTTTTTCCTCTACCAGATTATATTTATATCTACATGCATGAGAACAATCACCTCTATTAGCATCTCTTCCCGTCATATAATTGCTTATAAGACATCTTCCAGAATAAGACATACACATTGCACCGTGAACAAAAGCTTCAAGCTCTAAATCCTCTGGAACTCTTTCTCTGATTTCTTTAATCTCTTTTAAACTAAGTTCTCTAGCTAACACTATTCTTCTAATACCTAAATCATACCAAAACATAATTGTTTCATAATTAGTTACACTAGCTTGAGTACTTAAGTGAACTTCCATTTCTGGAATTGTTCTTTTTATTATAGAAAATATCCCAGGATCAGATACAATAACTGCATCTACACCTATTTTATGAAGATCTTTAATATAGTCTTCTAATCCTACTAAATCTTCATTGTGTGGGATAATATTTAATGTTACATAAACTTTTTTATATCTTTCATGTGCATATATAACTCCCTTTTTAATATTATCTATTGTAAAATTTTTAGAGGCTGTTCTAAGTCCAAAATTTTCTCCCCCTAAATAAATTGCATCTGCACCATATTCTATTGCCATTTTTAATTTCTCTAAATCTCCTGCCGGTGCCAATAATTCTACTCTATCTTTCAAAATTTTACCCCTCTCTATATGTTATGGATACGCCATCACCTATTGGTATTGTACTTGAAATATACCCTTCTTTTTCGTTAATATACTGTAAATATTTCCTCAATCTTTTAACAATCGTTTTCTTTCTTCTAACAACTAACTTATCTGAAGCTACCATGCCTTTAAACAGGACATTGTCCGATACTATAATACCTTCCTCATTTAATAGTTTTATTGATTTATCAAAAAAATTTATATATTGTCCCTTTGCTGCATCTAGAAATATAAAATCATACTTCTCATTTAATTCTTCTAATAATTCATTAGCATCACCTTCTAAAATATCTATTCTAGAATTATACTTTGTTTTAGCTATATTTTTTTTAGCTAATCTAATCATTTCATCATTTCTTTCAATAGTTGTTATTAATACATCATCATTAGATTCAGCCATAATTAAAGATGAGTATCCTATGGCCGTTCCTATTTCTAATATTTTTTTAGGTTTTTGTATTTTAATTAAAACTTTTAATAATTGTGCCACCTCTGGTTCAACAATAGGTATATTATTTTTTTCAGCATAGTCTTCTAACTCTTTAAAAAAATCATTATTTCCTGGAGTAATTTCTCTAATATATTCTTCTATATAATTTTCATTAATCATAATTTCATCCTTTACTGCTAATTTTTATTTTTCGCCTTTAAATGATCCTGATAATTACTGCTAAATGTATGACTTCCATCTTCACCCGTTAAGACAAAATATAAATAGTCAACATCGGCTGGTTCTAATGCTGAAATTATTGAAACTTTACCTGGGGCTGCTATTGGTGCAGGTGGTAAACCTTCATGCAAATAGGTATTATATTCTGATGGGGTACTAGTGTCCTTATTAGTTAATACAGGCTTTCTCTCCCCTAATATATATTGAACAGTTGCACAAGACTGTAGCCTTATCCCCTGTTCAATTCTGTTATAAAAAACAGCTGCCATTATTGGTCTTTCTTCATCTAATTTACCTTCCCTTTCTATTATTGATGCTAAGGTAATTATTTCATTAAAACTCAACTCAGACTTAGATATTTTTTCTTTAAGTTCATTTTCATATAAACTTTCAAAAGCTTTTAACATCCTATTTATTATATCTTCTTCTGATTCTGTAGTATATACTTCATAAGTTGCGGGAAATAAAAACCCCTCTAAACTCTGACCTTTATCTATTTCTCTTAAAAATTCATATTCATTTTCAAATATTTCTTTATTTGAAGTCAAGATTAAAAACTTTTCCTTATTAACCAATTCCATTTCTGACAGTCTTTCTGCAATTTGTCTCAATTCATATCCCTCTGGAATAGTAAATTTAACAATATCTCTTATAGGACCACTATCCAATGTATAGATTATAGTTCTTAAATCCATATCCCTTGAAAATATGTAGTTACCTGGTTGAATTTTATCTGAAATTTCTTTTTGTTTCATTCTCAATTCAAATATTTTTTTATTTTTTATTAACTTTTCTTCTTTTAATATATTAGATATAGACTTTGTTGTACTTCCCTCTTTAACTTCTATTTCTATTTGTTCATCATCTTTTGGATCAACAGCTTTAAATGAACTTAATAGTGTAAAACCAGTAATAATTATTAACAAACTAATAATTATTACTACTAATCTTTTTTTATTCATATTATACACCTCTATAGTAAATTAACTTAGGCTCCTATTTTTAAGATTATTGGTAAAATAATTGGAACACTTGACGTACATATTACTCCTGATACAAAAGCTATTATTGCAGTTTCTCCATCAGTTGAACTTGCAATAACAGGTAATGAAGTATCCATAGATGTTGCTCCACCAACAGCCACTGCTTCCAAATAACCAAGCTTTTTTGCAATAAATGGAATTATAACAAGTCCTATAACTTCTCTAAATACATTTGATAAGAAAGCTAATGCACTTAATGTAATAAAGCCTTCCCTGCTAAGTATTGTAGCACTTAGTGTGTACCATCCTAATCCAGATCCTAAAGCTCCTGCTTCGTTTATAGGGATACTTAAAACAATTCCTGCTAACATACCACCTACAACACTTCCTATTATTACAAATAAAGGAACTAGTAATATTCTCATACCCATGTTTTTTATTGTATCTAAAATATCTTTTTGCTTACCTATATCAATTCCAACAAAAAATAATAATACCATAAGACCTATATCAGCAATCATACCTAAACTTCCTGCTATCTCAACTGGAACTATAAAAAAACCTGCTAATGCACCTAGGATAACTGATGCAAATATTTTAATGCTCATCTTTATTCTCCTTTACATAAACAAATTTTTTGATTAAGCGAACGAATATAATACTAAATGTAATTGTAAATAGACTCATTATTAAAGCCTTAAAACCTATTGAAAATAAATTATTTACAACTTCATCGTCAAGCCCAATTGTAATTCCCATAGTAAATAGCAAAAAAAGTAAGCATATATCTTGAATTATATCAAGATTGTCAGCTATCTTGCCTTTAATTACATCATTATAACCTATTAATGCCCCTACAAATAAAATTCCTAAATACTTTACCAAGTCTGCTAATATTCCCATATAAATATCTCCCCCTTTATTTTTTGACTCCACATTTAATTATAACAAAAACCTTAGTATAAATCTATTATACTAAGGTTTTATTTTTATACTTCCATAATTATTGGAAGTACCATTGGATTTCTTTTTATATTATCATATAAATAGTTTCTAAGTGAATTTCT
>JARIDA010000091.1 GCA_029257065.1 Tissierellaceae bacterium
GTTCAAGCTGGAACAGCTAATCTAACACTTACTGAATACAAATACGACCAAGACAGCAACACATTCCAATCCAAAACTGGCTATAATGCTATAGATAATATTAATATGATATATATGAGATAAAAAAAGACCCTGAAAAGGGTCTTTTTTATACATTTAAACTATAAACTTTTTTAACTGTAGACTATAAACTCTAAAAGATTAACTGCCTTTACTAAAATGGTCCATATCCTATTGTTACTGCAATAAACATAAATACTATTTGCAATAATATCATATATACAAATAATTTAGCCATAAATTTATACCAATTGTCTATTGGGATTCCACCTATACCTAATTCTGTTACTATAATTGTAGGCCATATTAAATTGGAGAATCCATCTCCAAATTGATAAGCTAAAACAGCTATTTGTCTATTTAAGCCAATAACATCAGCTACTGGATTTAAAATTGGCATTGATACAGCTGCTTGTCCACTTGCTGAAGGTATTAAGAAATTTAATACATTTTGGAAGAATATCATTCCAATTGCAGCAAAGTGATTTGTCAATCCAGATAGTCCTACAGATAAATAATAAATTATTGTATCTATTATTTGACCATTCTCTAAAACTATTAATACTGCACGGGATATTCCTATTACAAGTGCACCGAATATCACAGAGCCTGCTGCTTCTACAAATATGCCTGCAATTTTACTAAAACTATATTTGTTTACAAGCCCAATTATAATCATCATTATTATAAATAGTGCTCCTAATTCTTCTAAATACCAATCTAATTTTAAAGTTCCATAGACTAATACTACTATGGTCAATGCAAATAAAATAAGACTGATTTTATGAAGCTTAGTAAATGGTTTTTCTGTTATATGTTCATTGTCATCATGAATAAATGGAAAATGAACATCTTTTACATAACTCATTGAAGGATCCGCTTTTACCTTTTTTGCATAACTCATAATATACCATATTATAAGAGCCATAAAGGATATCCAGATAACTATACGATATGCTAGTCCTGAGAACATAGGTAATCCACTAAGTCCCTGTGCTATACCAATAGTAAAAGGATTAGTCATAGCTGCTGAAAATCCACCTACTACTCCAACCACAACAATAGCAAAACCAACTAGTGCATCATATCCTAATGCTACTGTCATTGCCATTATTATGGGTATAAGCCCATAGGTTTCCTCATACATACCAAATGTTGCACCCATTAATCCAAACATCAATACTAATACTGGTATTACTAATTTTTCTCTTCCACTCATTTTCTTTATCATTGCACCCATTCCACCATCTAGTGATCCGGATTCTGTAAGCATAAATACAAATCCATATGCAAAGAATATAAAGAATATAATATCTGCAGCCTCTACCATTCCAGCTGGTATAGCTTTAAACATATCAAATGGTGAAACCGGGGTTTGTTCAATAAATTCAAATGTCTCTGGTAATACTACTTCCGTACCACTTTCTGGGTCTATAGCCGTTTGAAATTCCCCTGCTGGAACTATATATGTCATAACCGTTGCTAGTATAATGATAAGCCCTATTATTACATAGCTATGGGGCATTTTAAAAAGTTTTTTCTTCTCTTTCTTATTACTTGTCAAATTATTTCCTCCTAATATTGATTCTCTAGTCTCTTTATAAATACTTATTGTGGATTTATAATCTCCAATATATTAAAGCAAAGTTCTGTTCCTGCTAACAATGCTTCTTCATCAAAATCAAATTTACAATTGTGTAAAGGTTGATTGATGTCTGCACCTATTCCAAAATATACTGCTTTACCTCCTTTTTCTTGAACTCTATTCATCATAACTGTTGCATCATCAGTACCACCAACATTTCCTTCTTCATATATATTTTTAAACCAATCTACTTTTTCAGCGGCCTTTCCAACTATTTCCATTGATTCCTTATCACTTTTTGCTGTTGGAATTTGACCATAGTCATCTATTTTGTATTCCACACCCTGAGTTTTAGCTGATCCTTCTATAATTTCTAATACTCGTCTTTTAGCATAATCAGCAATATTATTATTTTCTCCTCTAAATTCCAATTTCATCAAAGCATTTCCAGCTATTATATTAACACCCGTTCCAGCATGAATCTCTCCAACATTTAATCTTAATAAACCCTCTTCATGAGGAGCAATTGCATGTAAATTTAAAGCTGCTGTACAAGCTGCAAGCAATGCATTTTTCCCTTCCTGTGATGCTCCTGAAGGATGTGCTGATCTTCCTTCAAAATATACATCTAATTGATTATCACTTAAAAAATCACTACAACCAGTAACTACACCATTTGAAAGTAATGGTTGGTTTTCATAACTCAATCCAATATGCAGACTAAAGAAATAATCCACATCATCTAAATAACCCTTTGCCACCATGGACTCTGCTCCAGAATAGTCTTCTTCTGCAGGTTGAAATAACAATCTTATTTTCCCCTTTAATTTATCCCTATTCATCATTATCATCTCTGCCAATCCAAGACCTATAGCCGTATGTCCATCATGTCCACATGCATGTACTATATTCTCATTTTGAGAAACAAAACCTTCATCATAAGGCCTATAGCCTTCTTCCAAAGGTTCTAAGTCTGGTAATGCATCTATATCAAATCTATAGGCAATAGTATCCCCAGCTATACCAGTGTCGTATTCTGCAACTACACCTGGATATCCATCTGTTTTCTTAACCCATTTTTCATCTGCCCCTTGATCAATGGCACGATTCATCTCTACTTCTTTTTCCTCTTCATTCAATCTTATTATTTCTAATATAGCTTCTGTGTCCAAAGCTTCCGATCCTATTTTAATATTTTCAAAACCTAGCTTTTCTAGTATTTCTGCAATTCTTGCTGATGTTCTTATTTCTTTCCATGCTAATTCTGGATATTTGTGAAACTCTCTTCTATATCCAATAATTCTTTCTCCTAATTCTCTATTCATAATATTTCTCCTTTTTACTTTTCCCAACAATAACCATTAACTTTAAACTTAAAGTTATATGATTCTCTCTTCAGTCTCAAGTTTGTTAAACTTTATCCTATCATAATCATGATTATAATACAATTATTTACCCAGAAAAACCTACTCTTAAATTGTTATATCCCAGTTTCTATGCTATTATAGCTATGATATTTAAATAAATTATTAGATTGGAGATTATATGGATAGGAAAAAAATTCACCGAAAAAGAACCATGTTATATTTTATAAATGCAACTAATGAAATAATGAATAAAGATGGAGTTAAATCAATTACGATTAGAAATATTGCTGAAAAAGCTGGATATAATAGTGCTACTCTTTATAATTATTTTGAAAATTTAGATCATTTAATTTTTTATGCAGCAATGAGAGATATTAGAAGTTATCCTTTTTCTTTGAAAAATCTTTTAGAAAATACTCGAAATGCAATGGATATATATTTAACTGTTTGGGAGTCTTTTTGTAATCATGCTTATGATAAACCTGAAGTTTACAATGCTATTTTCTTTCCAAAATTGGATAGGAAGTTGGATCTTTATATAGAAGAATATTATGATTTATTTCCAGAGGACTTATTTCAAAATAATGGAATAATTTCTGATATGCTTTTAAAAGGAGATTTAAAGACTAGATCCATGACCATAGTTCAAAATTGTGTCGACGAAAACTATATTTCTCAGGAAGATGCTAAAAAGCTAAATGATATGAGTTTATTAATATTTGAGGCTATGTTAAAAAGAGTTATTATGGATAAAGTTACTAAGGATGAGGCGAAAATAAATAATATGGATTATTTGATATCTATTGTTAAAGGATTCTTAATTAAAGATTATGACTTTTGTTTTTAATATAAATAGAAATACTCCCTCTTTTATTAAAGGGAGTATTTCTATTTATATTTTATTAATTTACAAATAAACTTTTGATTCTTTTTCTGAAGACTTATAAATACTTTTTATTAATTCAAGACTTTTAATCCCTTCTTCTCCTGTAACTAAAGGGTCTCTATCCTCAATTATTGCCTCTACAAAGTCTTCATATTGCTTAATATGTGAGCTTATATCCACTTCTGGTCCTGTATTTAGCCTCATTGCTTTTTCAACATTTAACATATCTTCAAATTCTTTATCTTTCCCACTTTCAAAATGATAAAAAAACAATTCGTCATTTCTAATAATAACAGATCCCTTTTCGCCAAAGACTGCAAGCTCTGCATATAATCCAGGATATGACACTGTGCTTCCTTCAATTGTACCTATACAACCATTTTCAAACTCAACAGTTGCTACTCCTAAGTCTTCAGTTTCAATTTTTTTATGTAAAAGGGTTTTACAATTTCCATTAACACTTTTCACATCTCCAAATATATGAATTAATAAATCTATATAGTGAATAGATTGATTAATCAAAGCTCCACCACCATCATACTCCCAAGTTCCTCTCCAAGGATTATTATAGTATTTATCATCTCTATACCAAATTGTCTTTGAGGATCCCCATAATAATTTGCCTAAAAGTCCTCTATCAATAGCACTTTTTAATAATTTAACTGTAGGATCAAATCTATGTTGAAATATCACACTAAACTTAACATCATTATCTCTACATGCGTCTATCATAGACTTAGCTCTATCCACCACTGTATCTATAGGCTTCTCACAAATTATATGTTTTTTGTGTTTTGCTGCTTCAATTACAGCTTCACTATGATCGCCTGAAGGCAGACATATGGCAACTGCATCAATATTAGGATCTTCCAATATTTCTTTATAGTCAGTATAATATTCACAATCAAATCGGTCTGATATTTGAACACAAGTCTCCTCTGTCCTATTTGATATAGCCACAAGCTCTGCATTGGGAAGTTCTTTTATAATATCACCATGAACCTGACCTATTGAACCACATCCAATTATCCCAAATCTAACCCTTCCCAATAACATCACCCCTCCATAAACAAACAATAAACTATTTTTCCTTTTGACTTTATATTTTAACTCTAAACTTTTATCTATTAACTGTTTTTTAACTGTTATCTGTTTTTTCTTTATCTTTTGACTTTTAACTATTATCTTTTAACTTTTAACTATAAACTGTTTTCTATTAACTGTAGACTATAAACTCTTAACTGTATTTATAATATTATCCACATCTGCTTTTGTTGTGTCATAGGATGTAATAAGTCTTATTATATTTTCCTCTTCATCTATTACATAGAAATATAGTTTAGATGCAAGACCTCTTATCATCTCTTCATCTCTCATTTTGACAAATAACATATTATTATTCTGATAATCAACTACACTTACTCCATCTATCTTATTTAACTCTTCACATAAATATCTTCCCATATCATTAGCTTGTTTTGCATTCTTCATATATAGGTCATCTTCTAAATATCCTATAAATTGAGAACTGATAAATCTCATTTTTGAAAGTAACTGCATTCCCTGTTTCACTGAATATATATGATTCTTTTTAGCTTCTGGAACAAAGCTAACTATTGCTTCACCAATCATCATACCATTTTTAGTTCCTCCAAATGAAAATAGGTCAACTCCTGTGTCTCCTATCATCTCTTTAAAAGTACTCTCTTGTGCTTCTAAAGCATTTGCTATTCTAGCTCCATCCACATGTAGATACATATCGTGTTTATGAGCAAAATCTGCTAGATTTTTAATCTCTTCCACTGTGTACATGGTTCCTATTTCTGTTACTTGAGATATTGATATTACTTTGGGTTGACTTGCATGATGATCTCCATGTGCTGATAGTAATGGTTTTACATGTTCAGGATAGATTTTTCCTTGACGACCTTCCACATCTAGTATTGTGGAACCATTGAATCTTTCCAGTGCATTACACTCGTCCACACGTATATGAGCAGAGTTGATTGTTACTACCGCTTCATATGGTCTTAAAAGTCCACTTAATCCTATTATATTTGCTGATGTACCTGTTGTTGTAAAGTGTACATTTGCTTTTTTCCCCATTAGCTTTTCTATTAATTCTGTTGCTCTCTTTGTCGTCTCATCTTCTCCATATGGTACTGCATGTCCTCTGTCATTTTCAGCTATAATTGCATCAATAACTGCAGGATGAATTCCAGAATTATTGTCACTTCCAAACATTTTCATATTTACATCTCCTTTATTTTGTCTTTTTACATCTATAATTACATCTTATCATAATTTAAAGTGTGATATAAGATGTTTTTCCTATTTTTAGACAAAAAAATAGTCTTATATGTAATAATCAACACATAAGACTAATAGGTCTGGTCAAAATATTTTTATTAAATTGTATATATTATCTTGATCTTGGTTTTGATTCTTCTACTCTAACATTTCTACCGTTTATTCTTCCACCACTAAGATTACTTATTACCTCTTGTGATTTATTTGCTGGAACCTCTACAAATGAGAATCTATCAAATATATCAATTTTTCCAACATCATCTTTGTTTAAACTTGTTGAATCTAATATTGCAGCTAATATATGTGCTGGTGTTATTTGATTTGTGTGTCCTAAGCTTAAATAAAGTCTTCCACTTCCACCTGTTACTATTGGTTGGTGATTTGCTGCTGTTTCTGATTTATTTTCTAATTCTTCTTTTATGTGAAGCTTTAATATTGCTGCTGCCACATCTAATGATGTAAAGTCTTCAGTAGTTAAGTCTTCTACTATTTCCTTATATTTTCCTAAACCATCATGCTTTAATTCTTTTCTAATACCCTCAGTTATATCACTGATTTTAGTATCTTTTATATCTTCCAATGTTGGTACCGGTTGACTTTTTATTTTCGTTTTTGTATATTTTTGTATGTCTTTTAATCTATTGAAATCTCTTCTAGTTACAAAACTGAAAGCTTTTCCTTCACGTCCTGCTCTAGCTGTTCTACCTATTCTATGAACATAA
>JARIDA010000002.1 GCA_029257065.1 Tissierellaceae bacterium
TAAAAGAATAAATGTTCTAATTGTAGTTTACTTTTAATTATGGTAGGGTATAAGTATAGTAGGCAAGATGAAGGGTAGCTCCCTGAGTCTATAGTATCCCTGGAGATACTGCCTACTATTTTTATATCCGTCTCCAGGACAACTTACAAATATACCATCCAGGAGGTATTATAATGAAAAGTCAAGAAGCTACAATTAAGATTATTTCTAAGTTAGATTTAATGTATGGTGATGTTTTTGACCAGGCAGAAGTAAGGGAAACTATTCAAGGTGTTCTTTACGATTATAATATAGAGGACAAAGAAACAGCTCTTGCAGTAAATGACAACATGGGAGATATGATTCTCATGTATCTAGCAACTAGAAAGACTGAAGGACTTGCAGATTCAAGTCTGAAAAGCTATGCAAGAACTTTAGGAAGATTTTCCAATCATATGAGAAAGAATGTAGCAGACATAACAACCATGGATATAAGAATTTACATTTCTAACTATTTTAAGACTGGAGTTAAGAATACAACTCTAGCAACTCATACAGATATACTAAGAGCATTTTTTAGTTTTCTAGAAGATGAAGATTATATTGATAAAACTCCAATGAAGAAAATTAAAAGTGTTAAGATAGAAAAAAGATTAAGAGAAGCATTAACAAAAGAACAATTTGAGACTCTGAGAACTGGAGCTAAGACTTTAAGACAAAAAGCATTGCTGGAATTACTTTATAGCACTGGATGCAGGCTTGAAGAAGTTGAAAACATGAAAAAAAGAGATATAGACTGGCAAAGGCTCACAATTCGAGTTGTAGGCAAGGGGAATAAAGAGAGGATAGTTTATATTAACGCTACCGCTCAAGTGCATTTAAAACGGTATCTGATGAGTCGTTTAGATGATGATGAGTCTGTTTTTGTAACTCAGAGAGAACCTATTAAATTTTTAGGGAAAAGAGGTATACAAAAAGAAATAAAGAATATTAGTGACCAATCTGGACTTGGAATAAATGTCTATCCTCATTTAATTAGGCACTCGGTTGCTACACATTTATTAAACAGTGGAATGA
Source organism: Tissierellaceae bacterium (assembly GCA_029257065.1). Taxonomy (GTDB): domain Bacteria; phylum Bacillota; class Clostridia; order Tissierellales; family Tissierellaceae; genus JARIDA01. The sequence goes on from JARIDA010000002.1 coordinate 1,057, forward strand.
GTTTGGAAATATTACAACAGATATTGGGTCATGAGGATCCATCTACAACTTTAATTTATGCAGAACTTGATACAATGTCAGTAGAAAATGAATATAGAAAATATAGTTAAAATATAGTTGAAATATAGAGATCCTTCGAGGATCTCTTTTTTATGCAAAAAATCAGGAGGTGCAGAATGGAAGTGAAGCTTACAAAGATAGAAAGTGACATACAGACTATCTACAAAAATATAAAAAGACAAGATGAAGAAACGGCTAATCTAACAAAAATAGCAAGTAGCATTGTGGAGCTAACAGCCGAAATCAAATATATGAGAAAAGATGTTAATAAAAATAGAGATCAAATAGACTGCATCCAAGAAACTTTATCAGAGCATGAAAAAGCAGATAGAGATAGAAAGCTTGAAAAGTATGAAGATATAGAAAGACAAATAAAATCATGGATGGTAAAAGGCTTGTTAGGATTGTTAGCATTAGGCTTTATAACTGCTATCGGGATAAAAATGAATGGAGGGTTTTAGAATAATGGATATATTAAAATTTATACTAGATGATGCTTTAATTATGATTCCAGTTATTTATGTAATAGTAAATATAATTAAAGGTACAGATGTAATTAATAAAAAGTACTTACCCTTGATAGCTGTAGTTGTAAGCATAGGTATTACACCTTTAATATTAGAGGGTGGATACAATGCTGACAACATAGTACAAGCTATCCTAATAGCAGGGGCAACGGTATTTACTCACGAACTTATGGAAGTAGGGGAGGAATAAAAATGGGTTTATATTATTTTGATTATGGACATGGTGGCAAAGATCCAGGAGCAACTTATAAAGGTAGAAAAGAAGCAGATGATGTATTAAAAGTAGGGATGAAAACAGCAGCTATAATGAGAGCTAACGGACACACGGTAGATGAATCAAGGACTACTGATAAAACTTTATCATTAAGACAAAGAACAAATGATGCAAATAAAAAGAATTATGATGCTTTAGTATCTTTCCACAGAAACGCATTTAATAGAAAAGCTAGAGGGGTAGAGGTGTTTTCTTTTCCTGGCAGTAGTGGATCTAGGGCAATGGCACTAAGGATGCAAAAGGAGTTAGTTAAGATTGGATTTGTTGATCGTGGAGCTAAGACAGCTAATTTCCACATGCTAAGAGAGTCTAGGGCTTTAGCAGTGTTGCCAGAACTAGGCTTTATAGACAATTCAGCAGACAATAAAATATTTGATGATAATATAGATAAGATAGCTGAGGCAATAGCAAGATCATTAGTTGGCAATATTAATGCAACTAAACCTCCTGCACCTACTAAGCCTCGAAATTATGTTATGAATGGAGATAGAGGCAACTCCATTATAGATATTAAACAGCTCCAAAAAGATTTGATTAAAGTAGGTTATGGTGTTGGCAGTGCAGGGGCAGATGGTATATTTGGCAAAGGCACAGAAACAGCGGTATATAACTTTCAGCGTGAGTATGTAGGTGGAGCGAATGGTATTGCAGGTCCGAAAACCTTAAGAATATTAAAAGAAGTCTTAGAAAGAAAGGCAAGCGATAAGAATAAAGATAATCCCGATAGAGAATTGTTTTATAGGGTGGTAACTGAAAGCTTTGAGAATAGAAATAATGCAGAAAAATATCGGGCTGAATTAAAAAAAGCTGGATTTGATAGCTTTATAGATATATATAATAAGTAACAATTGACTCTAGTGTAAAAGCTAGAGTCTTTTTTTATGCTCTTTTTTATATAGGTTTAACTTATTATCTTTATTTGATATAATAAAAAGAGAGTCCATCAAAAGGACTCTCAATAAACGGCAAAAAAACGGCAAAAATTCATTCTAGGTATATCATATTCATTCAAGAGTAAAAATATGATATGTTGCTTTAAATAGCCTTTATCAACAATAATTAGTAGCAACTAAGTATAATTATAATCATATTCATAGTTATACTTAAACTATTTGTTAAGCTTTACTAATGTGTAAAATACAAGGTTTAAAGAAAAACAACAACAAAAACGGCAAAAAACTTATTAAAATATTTTTTCTATAACATTTGTGGCCTTTTCAATCATATCATCTGTGACATGGCTATAAGTCTTTATAGTCTCCTGGACATCATGGCCCATTAATTGAGCTACTGTCCTATAATCTAAGCCATTCGCTATTAAATGAGTAGCATAAGTATGTCTTAGATCATGTATAGTAATGTCATATCCTTTTTTTCTGTAAATCTTTGATAGATCTATACTAACGCTACTATTATTTAATCTAGTATAAAAAATTCTTTTGGAAGTGTGAACTGGATATAACTTTTTAAAAGATTTTAATTCATTCAATGTATTGCTAGGTATAGGTATTTCTCTGTTGGAGTTCTTTCTTTTAACCTTTCCCATACCATATTCCCATTCTCTTATTATTTTCCATTGTTTATTGACTGATAGAGTTGATTCTTTTAAATCTATATCATCCCAGGTAAGTCCCATAATTTCCCCTATCCTTAACCCACAGGTTCCCGCTAGTGTTGAAATTAATCTAAACACAGGGTATTCTATCTCTTTTAACAAATTATCTAATTGAGCCTTATTTAAGGCCTTTATCTTTTTATCTTTTTTATTATCTGTAGGAAGTATAACATCATCTAAAGGATTCTTGTCTATTATCTCAACACTTTTTATTGCATAATTAAAAACTGTCCTCATTCTTGATATATTTATCTTTATAGTACTAAGAGCCAAGCCTTCTTTTACCATAGAGTCAACACAGTGCTGTATATCTATTTTTGATATATTAGTCATTTCCATATCATCTAGATAGGTAAACTTATTATATGCAGTCTTTATAGATCTTACAGTACTGATTTCTCTATATAATATTTTGTGGGAGATAAATTTCTCCATAAACTCTTTAAAAGTAATATCTACTAATAAAGGATCTATACTTTCTTTAAGCTTTATTTGTTCTTCTATTTTCTCCACAGTGTTTTTTATCCAGGGTTTAGCATCTTTTTGAGCTTTGAAGCCTTGCTTGCTTTTTTGTCTCCATTTTTCATCCTCATCTTTATAGCTAATAATACATTGTATAGATTTATCTTTTTTTCTATAAGTTATATTGTATTCCATGTTTATCCTCCTTACTCAGAGTAAGAGAGGTACTCTGCAGTTGTACCTCTCACACTTTTCTTATTCCATTAAGTTCAATACAGCTACTAATCTTCCTAGGATTTTTATATTTCCTTCTTTATATATCATAGGCTTATAATCTTCGTTTTCAGCTTGTAGAATTATAGTTCCATTGTCTTTATAAAACTTCTTTAAAGTTGCTTCCTCTTCGATAAGTATAGCTCCTATCTGTCCATTTTCTAGATCATTTTGTTTTTTTATAAAAACTATATCTCCTGGTAAGATTCCAGCACCGATCATTGAGTCACCCTTTATCTTTAATGCAAAGTCCGCCTTTA
>JARIDA010000030.1 GCA_029257065.1 Tissierellaceae bacterium
ATCCATTGTTTGTAATAACATTATTACTAATACTGACTTTGATACACATAGCACTAACATTAAAAAAAGAAGAAGATCCAGATGCTAAAACAGGATTCGAAGGATTTATTCCAGGACAATTTTTTGTAGTATTAATAGGAAGTGGATTATATGTTGCACTTATAAATGTTTTAGGATATTTTACATCAACAGTTATTTATATAATCTCTCTTTTAATTGCGTTACAAACAGATATTAAGAAAAGTGTATTGATAAGTGCAGGAGTTACAATTGGAATATATATAGTTTTTAAAAGGATATTAAGAGTGCCATTACCAACAGGATTTTTAGTATAGGAGGGTAAATAAATGCAGGATATTTTATATGGTTTTACTGCAGCGCTTAGCTTAACAAATTTAATAGCATCAGTATTAAGTGTAATAGTTGGAATTGCAGTCGGATCATTACCAGGATTATCAGCAGCAATGGGAGTAGCATTGTTAATACCAATAACATTTGGAATGCCACCAGAAACTGCATTAATAGCATTAGCAGGTGTATATGTAGGAGCCATGTTTGGAGGATCCATATCTGCAATATTACTTCATACACCAGGAACATCATCAGCTGCAGCAACAGCAATAGATGGTTATCCAATGACTTTAAAGGGAGAAGCGGGTAAAGCCATTGCAGCAGCAAGTTGGGCATCATTTATAGGTGGTATAATAAGTGCTGTAGCTTTATATACTTTATCACCACTACTTGCAAAATTAGCATTACAATTTGGACCAACAGAATATTTTTGGTTGTCAATATTTGGACTTACCATAATAGCTGGAGTTAGCTCTAAATCTATGTTAAAAGGGTTAATTTCAGGAGCTTTAGGATTAGTACTTTCCACAATTGGTATGGACCCAATGCTTGGAACTCAAAGATTTATATTTGGATCTAATTCACTGCTAGATGGATTGCCTTTTACAGCAACTTTAATAGGTTTATTTTCTATGTCACAAGTATTAATGCTGGCAGAGAAGAAAATAAAGGAAAGACGAGAAGCTGAAGAAGTAGAGGATAATATTAGTTTGACCAAAGATGAGTTAAAAAGAATATTACCAATAACAGCTTGGTCAGGAATAATAGGAACTGTTTCTGGTATATTACCAGGTGCAGGGGGAACTATTGCCAGTTTTATTGGATACAATGAGGCTAAAAGATTTACTAGACCAGAGTATAAAGATAAATTCGGAACAGGGATTATTGAAGGAGTAGCTGGACCAGAATCTGCTAATAATGCAGTTACAGGTGGTTCACTGATTCCAACATTAACTCTTGGAATACCTGGAAATAGTGTAACAGCAATACTACTTGGAGGTCTTATAATTCAAGGACTTAGACCAGGGCCAGATTTATTTACTGCACATGGGAAAATAACTTACACATTTTTTGCAGGATTTGTAGTAGTAAATATATTTATGCTTATATTAGGTCAATTAGGAGTAAAATATTTTGCTAAAATAGGAAATATAAGTGATTCCATATTAATTCCAGTAATATTTACATTATCAGTAATAGGTTCCTACTCAATAGCAAATAACATGACAGATGTTTGGGTAATGTTTATATTTGGTTTGGTAGGTTATATGGTAAATAAATTAGAATTAAATTCAGCAGCAATAGTTTTAGCATTGATTCTAGGACCTATAGGGGAACAAGGACTTAGGAGAACATTAATAATGAATAAAGGAAATGTATTTTCCCTATTTAACAGTGTGATTTCCCTAGTGCTTATAGCTATATCAGTACTTTCTTTATTAACACCATTTATTATGGGTAGGATTGACAAAAGGAAAGAATAGATATTGAAGGTAGGTGTTATATATGTTGGCTGCAGAAGTAATAATATTTAGATTATTAATAGGAGCTGTTCTAGGCGGTTTAATAGGCGTTGAAAGAGAAGTTAATAATAGACCAGCTGGACTTAGAACTCATATACTTGTAACCTTAGGATCAACTATATTTATGCTGATATCTGTGGATGGATATAACTATATAGGCATGACAGAAAGAATAGGAGATCCTTTTAGAATAGCAGCTCAGGTTGTTAGTGGTATAGGTTTTTTAGGTGCAGGAACTATTATGAAGACAGGAAATGACATTAAAGGATTAACTACTGCAGCTAGTTTGTGGGTGAGTGCAGGCATAGGATTAGCTATAGGGATAGGATATTATGCTGCAGGAATAACAACAACAATTATTGTTGTTGGTACACTAATGAGTTTAGGAGTTTATGAAGCTAAAATATTTAGAGAAAAATTTAGAAATATAAGAATAACAAGTGAAAATAGACCAGGTATAATAGGTGAAGTAGGAACTTATTTAGGTAAGCATGGAGTAAGAATAAAAGAGTTAGATATACTTGAGGATGTTATCAAAGGAGAAATCCAATTAGAATTAAATTTCTTAGTTAAACTTCCTATAAAATTCGATCCTCTATCTTTTTCAAGAGGAATCTCACAATTAGATGGTATATATAATGTTGTTTTAGATGGAATAAAAATAGAAGAGTCTAATTATAATAAAAAAAATGATATAAAGGATAGAGATTAAAATCTCTATCCTTTATAATGTTTATATAGGTAAGTTCAAAATAATTTTTAATAGGGAGGACATATGAGTAGAAGATTAAATTTAAAAGTAATGTTGATTACTATTTTTACTTTATTAACATTATCAATTAATGTGATGGCAGAAGGTTTTTCGTTAGAGCAATTAGAATATCCAGAAGAAGGTGAAGTGATTGCCATAATGAAAACTAATCATGGTAATATGAAGATTAGACTATTTGAAGAAATTGCTCCTAAAGCAGTGGAAAATTTCAAAACACATTCAGAAAATGGATATTATGATGGTTTGATTTTCCATAGAGTGATAAAAGATTTTATGATTCAAGGAGGAGACCCACAGGGAACAGGTGCAGGTGGAGAGAGTATTTGGGGTGAACCTTTTGAAGATGAATTCCATGAAAATTATAGAAATTTTAAAGGCGCTCTGTCCATGGCAAATGCAGGATCTGGAACAAATGGTAGTCAGTTCTTCATAGTAGAAAAATCTGAAGTGGAAGATGAGCTTCTATCAGATATGGAAGAAATAGGGGAAGAAGCTGGATTTAGTGAAGAAGTGATCCAGGCTTATAAGGCATTAGGTGGAACTCCTTGGTTAGATGGTATGCATACAGTTTTTGGTCAGGTTTTCGATGGTATGGAAGTAGTCGAAAGTATTTCCAATGTACAGGTATCTCAAGGAGATGATAAGCCAAAAGATGATATTATAATCAATAGTATTGATATAGTGAAATTTGGTGAAGAAGGAGATATCTCAACGGAGCCAATTATTCCAGTAGAAGGAAAAAATACTAGTATGGATAAGAAACCAATTATATTGGGAGTAGGAATAGTAGTGTTGTTAGGATTAATAGTATTATCAGGAAAAATAAAAAATAAAAAATAAAGGGGATATTGATATGAAATTAGAACAGTTGAAAATGCCAAAAGCAGGAGAAGAAATAGCAATATTAAAAACCAATCATGGAGACATAAAAATAAGATTATTCGAAGAGATAGCTCCAAAAGCAGTTGAAAACTTTAAAACTCATTCAGAAAATGGATATTATGAAGGAGTTATATTTCATAGAATAATAAAAGATTTCATGATTCAAGGAGGAGACCCAAAGGGTACAGGTACAGGTGGAGAAAGTATATGGGGCGAAGCTTTTGAAGATGAGTTCCATAAAGATTATAGAAATTTTAAAGGGGCTTTATCCATGGCAAATGCAGGCCCTGGAACAAATGGCAGTCAATTTTTCATAGTGGAAAAATCTGAAGTAGAATCTGGAATGTTGCAACAAATGAAAGAACTAGGTGAATCTAAAGGATATTCAAAAGAAGTAATAGAGGCCTATAGTGAATTAGGTGGAACTCCTTGGTTAGACGGTGCTCATACAGTTTTCGGACAAGTTTTTCAAGGTATGGATATTGTAGAAAATATATCTAATGTTAAAGTTGGTATGGGAGATAGACCAGTGAAAGATATTATAATAGAAAAAATTGAAATAATAGAGCAAGATTAATAGGAGGTAATTGGGTGCATCAATATAAAGGCAAACTTATCGTCCATACAGGTTCAATGTTTTCAGGAAAAACATCTAGTTTGGAAAGAGATATAAAAAGATTTATAATAGCAGGATACAAAACAATAGCATTTAAGCCGAAAATAGATGATAGATATTCTAAAACAGAAATAGTAACTCATGATAAGACAAGAATAGAAGCCACAATTATAGAAAATATAGATGGAATAATAGAATCCTGTAAAAAAAATAATCCAGATGTTATAGCGATAGATGAGATTCAATTTCTTAAGGGAGATATTAAAAATATAATTGAAACGATAAATGAATTTCTAGCAAAGGATATAACTGTTGTTATTGCAGGTTTAGATATGGACTTCTCTGGGAAACCATTTGAACTTATAAAAGAGTTAATGCCAATATCAGACTATTTATATAAGCACCATGCTGTATGTGTTGGTTGTGGAACAGATGGATGGATAAGTAATAGAAAAACCAAAGAAGATTCGAGAATATTTATTGGTGCAGTTGAAGAATATGAACCATTATGTAGAAAATGCTTTTTGGGAAAATAATATGTTTCCCAGGAAATAAAAATATCAAAAAATGCTATCTTAGACAGATAGCATTTTTTTGATTAAAATCTTAAGTTTTCCCTATGAAAGGATACACTTAGGGCGATTCCTACACATATTAAATTCACTAATTGAAAAGTTCCTCCATGACTCATAAAAGGAAGAGGGATACCAGTAATTGGCATAACACCAATGGTCATTCCTATATTTTCAAAAATATGGAATATTAATACAGCAGTCATTCCAATTACCATAAGGGATCCAAAAAGATCAGTGCTCTCTCTAGCAATTTCAATAAAACGTTTCAACAAAATATAATACAGAAATATTAAAGCAACACCACCTATAAAACCTAATTCCTCAACAATAACAGCAAATATAAAATCTGTTTGATCTTCTGGAATATAATTGAATTGGGTTTGTGGTCCTTGGAAAAGCCCTCTGCCAAATATTTTGCCCGAGCCAATAGCAATTAATCCTTGTTTTGCTTGATAACCAGTATTAGCTGTGTCTCTGCTAGGGTCTAAAAAATTTAGGATTCTGTCTTTTTGATAAACGTCAAGTCTAAACCAAAGTAATGGTAAACTCAAAACTCCTAAAAGAAGCGCATATCCTATATATCTCCATTGAACACCTGCTACAAAAAGCATTGCTGCAATAAAAAACATAAAAACCATAGCTGTACCTGCATCAGGTTGTAAGAGTATTAAAAAAACAGGTAAAAAAGCAAAGGCTAGTATTTTCAAAAGAGTAAAGGGTTCATTTACTCTTTCCTTGTGAATATCTATGTATTTAGCTAATGAAATCATCAGTCCAATTTTAACAAATTCAGAGGGTTGAAAAACAACACCTGCAATATCTAACCAAGAATTAGACCCCCATTGTTCCAGGCCAACACCAAAAAATAGTACGGCTAACAATAATAAATTTGAAAATATATAGATTGGTATATATAAATTTCCTAAAACTTGATAATCAATAAATACAAAAAATACTATTGCAATAAATCCTAAAGCAGTTGCTATTCCTTGAGAGTTCAAATAGTTGCTAGGACCTAAACTAAGGGTAGCACTATAAAGAACAATAAATCCATATATACATAAAATCAAAGTAGTAAAAAATAAGATGAAATCAAATCTTTTATAAGATTTATTTTTAAAATTAAACATATAAAACTCCTTTTTAATAAATAATTATAAATATCAATTAAATCAATAACATATCTATTATATCATTATTATGGAATTGTAGTGATATAAATATTAATTAAATAAATATATTAATAATAAATAGAAATTTAAATAAAAAATATATGCTATAATGGACTGTGTGAAGAAGATAATGAGATTAAAAATAGTTTGGATAAGGATGGTCTATGATAAATTCAGAAAAAATAAAAAAAATAGCAGAAAATCTGAAAATAGATATTTGTAGAATAACCAATTCAGAAAAAATAGATAGAAATATTAAATGGTTGAAAGATAGAATAAAGAAAGATTATATAACCGAGTTCGAAGAGAAAGATATGGATTATAGGACAGACCCACTGCTCTTAATGGAAGACTGTAAGTCAATTATAATGATTGCTATATCCTATAATATAAAAAATAGATATAAAAAAAACTATCCACTAAAAGGAAATTTGTCTAGATCTTCTTGGGGTATGGATTATCATATAGTGCTAAAAGAAAAGATGGAGCGATTAGTAGAGGAAATAAGCGAGATAAATGATTTTAAGCATAAGTCCTTTGTAGACACTGGTCCATTAATAGATAGGGAATTGGCATACAAATCTGGAATAGGATATTATGGGAAAAACTGCTCTATAATAAATCCTGAATATGGATCCTTTATATTTATAGGATATATTCTAACTGATTTAAAATTAGAGTTTGATAAAGATATAAGGGAAGAATGTGGAGATTGTAATATTTGTATTGAATCTTGTCCAACAGGAGCTTTGGAATCACCATACAAACTGAATCCCAAAAAATGTATATCCTATTTAACTCAAACCAAAGAAAATATACCAGATGAGTATAGGAAAAAGATGGGTAAGAAAATATATGGATGTGACACATGTCAATTAGTTTGCCCTAAAAATAGAGATATAATTAAATCTGAACTGGAAGAATTCCAACCCAAAGTTACAGGTGGAAATTTTAATATAGAAGAATTATTAAGTATTTCCAATAGGAATTTCAAGGATAAATATGGTCATATCTCAGCATCGTGGAGAGGGAAAAATATATTAAAGAGAAATGCTATAATAACTCTTGGGAATATGAAGGATGAAAAAAACCTTCACTTATTGGAAGACGAATTAGATAGTCGAAGTGAAATGATTAGAGAATATTCTAAGTGGGCTATTGGAGAAATTAAAAAATAAATTTCAAAGGTGATTTAATGTTAGTAGGAATATGTGAATTGGACTTGTTGATATATGATTCTAATTCATTGAAAGAAAAGAGACAAGTAATTAATAGTTTAATAGGAAGAATCAAATCTAGATATAATGTATCTATTGCAGAAGTTGGAGAACAGGATACTTGGAATAAATCTATTATAGGAATTTCTGTAGTATCTAACAATGGAATAATGATAGATAAAATAGTTACCAGTGTAATAAATTTTGTAGACAATGATCATAGAGTAGAGATAATTAATAAAAAACTAGAAATTTTATAGAGGTGAAAAGATTGGGAAAAGTACTTTCGAAAAAAGAAATAAGAGAGGTAATATGCATACTAGATAAAAGATTTCCAGATGCACGGGCTGAGTTGGACCATACAAATAGTTTTGAATTATTAATAGCAACTATTTTATCGGCTCAATGTACTGATGTTCGAGTTAATAAAATTACCTCTGAATTATTTAAAAAATTTAAAACACCAGAGGATTATTTATCAGTAACTCAAGAAGAATTAGGAGAAGAAATAAGATCCTGTGGGTTTTACAATATGAAAAGTAAAAGTATTCAAGGAACATGTAAAATGCTTATAGAAGATTTCAATGGTGAAATACCAGATAATTTGGAGGATTTAATGAAATTGCCAGGAGTAGGTAGAAAAACAGCAAATGTTGTATTGAGTAATGCATTTGATGAACCTGCTATCGCTGTAGATACTCATGTGTTTAGGATTTCAAATAGAATAGGTCTGGCAAATGCAAAGGATGTTTTGGATACGGAAAAACAATTAATGGAAAATATAGATAAGGAACTGTGGACTAAATCTCATAATTTAATGATATTTCACGGAAGAAGAATTTGTAGGGCAAGAAATCCTGCATGTAAAGATGAACCTGAGGAGTGTCCAGTTTTAGAATATTGTTCATATTATAAAGAGAATTACAAATAGAAAGGACTTGATAACTTATGAATCTAAATGGATTAAAAGATGATGAGTTAATATTTTCACTGGATATAGGAACTAGAACAATTATAGGAATGATATGTAAAAAAGATAAAGATGATCGACTACAGGTTTTAGATTATTCTATAAGAGAACATGAAAAAAGAAATATGTATGATGGACAGATCCATGATATTGAGGGAGTTTCAAAATTAGTAAAAGAGATAAAAGAGGAATTGGAAAAAAAGCAGAATATAATTTTAAAAACTGTATCTGTGGCAGCAGCTGGAAGAGCTTTGAAAACAAAAAAGACATTTGTAGAACATGAAATTAATAAATCAGAGGAAATAGAATCATTTGCTATAGAAACTATAGAATTAGAAGGAGTACAAAGAGCTCAAAGACTTATTAATGAAGAGAATAATGAACAGAATTACTATAGTATTGGATATACAGTGTCAGATTATTATTTGGATGAAATAAGAATGGATAATTTGAAAGGACATAAGGGTGAAAGAATAGGAGTGGAAATTTTAGCAACTTTCCTACCTAAAATAGTTATAGAGGGGCTCTATTCTGTGATTAGCCGAGTTGGATTAGAAATAAATACAATAACTTTAGAGCCTATAGCAGCTATAAATATATCTATAGAGAAAGATTTAAGGTTACTAAATCTAGCCTTAGTGGACATAGGGGCAGGAACTTCGGATATAGCTATTACTGATAGAGGACAGATAATATCATATGATATGACTCAGTCAGCAGGGGATGAGATTACAGAGTCTATACTCAAGGAGTTTTTGTTGGACTTTAATCAAAGTGATAAAATAAAAAAAGAATTATCCACTAAAAAAGATCATATTATTAAAAATATATTGGGAATAGAAAAAGAATATACTACTGAAGAAATAATTCATAGAATATCAGATAGTATTGATAAAGTTGCCGATAATATTGTAAAGAGTATTTTCGAAAATAATAAAAAAGCTCCAGATGCAATATTTCTAATTGGTGGTACAAGTCAAATGTTGGGTTTGAGAGATAGAATAGCAGAGAAAATGGAAATTCCAAAAGATAGAGTATCTGTTAGAGACCTGTCTTTAATAAAAAACATATCAATAAAAGATGAATTAAACAGGCCTGACATGATTACTCCAATAGGTATAGCAGCAGAAGGATTGGAAAACAAGTATCGTAATTTTATAAATGTTAAATTTCAAAATAAAGATATACAAGTATTTAATACTGATAATATAAAAGTTTCAGATATTATGGTTTTAACAGATTTCAATCCTAGAGACTTATTGGGTAAAAAAGGTGAGGACTTTATATATTATAGGGAGGGTTCTAGAAGGGTAGTTAAAGGAAATGAGGGAGAACAACCTAATATATTAGTAAATGGAGAAGTTGGAAGTCTTCAGACCACACTTAAAAATAAAGATATTATAGAAGTTACTGAGACAAAAGAACCTGAAGAGATAAGATTAAATATATATGATTTGGTTTCAAAGAAAACTCCAATAGAAAATATATTTATAAATGGAAATCCAATAAAAGAAGATTATATATTGAAAATGAATGATAATATTTCTATAATAGAGAGAGAAGAAAAAGAATTATCTAACAGAGATGATGAACAAAGTTTACAGGAAAAGTTAATAGAGAATGAAAAAATAGAAGAGAAATACTATATAGATATAATGGTAAATGATAAAAAGATTACTATTGAAAAGGAAACAAATAGATTTATATTTGTAGATGTTTTTGACTATATAGATTTTGATAGATCTGAAGTAAAAGGAGATCTATGTTTAAAATTAAATGGAGAACCAGCTGAATATATGAAGGGGTTAAAAAGTGGAGATAGTTTAGACATTTATTGGGAATAGGGGGATAAGATGAAAAGGGTATTTAATAATAGGAAAATAATTTTGGTGTTACTAGTATTGACAATTACATTCAGTTTAGTGGCATGTGGAAATAAGGAAGAAAATATGGATGATACAGAATCTGAGAAAACTAGATTGAGTTATGAAGATGATTTTGGAAGGATGATTTCTTTGGATAAATATCCGGAGAGAATAATATCACTATCACCAAGCAATACAGAAATCTTATTTGCATTAGGACTTAATGATGAAATTATAGGAGTTACAGAATATTGTGATTATCCTGAAGCAGCTTTAGAAAAAGAAACCATAGGTGGGTTTGATAAAAGTGATGCTGAAAAAATAATAAGTTTAAAACCAGATTTAGTAATTGGCTCCGGAGATCCAAATGAAAGATTGGAAAGTATATTAAGAGATGCTGATATACCAACATTATCATATGATTCGAAGAATATAGAAGAGATAATAAGTCAAATAGAGAGAATTGGTGAAATAACAAATAGATCTAAAGAAGCTGAAGAATTAACAAAAGAGATGAAAAATAGAAGAGATGCAATTGTAGAAAAAGTAAAAGACCAAGAAAAAATTAGGGTTTTCTATGAGGTTTGGCCTGACCCATTAACAGCAGCAGGAAAGGGTTCTTTTATGGATGAATTAATAGAATTATCAGGAGGAGATAATATTACTAAGGATTCAAAAAAAGCCTATCCAGAAATCGATCCTGAATTATTAATAGATAGGAATCCAGAGATTTATTTAACAACAATGCACAATGCAGAAAAAGAAATGGATGAAATCAAAGAAAGGCCAGGATATCATTCTATTGATGCGATTCAAAATGGAAGAATATATTTTTTGGATTCTAATATAGCATCAAGACCAGGGCCAAGAATTATAGAAGCTTTGGAAATGGTAGCAAAAAAAATACATCCGCAGGTCTTTGAGGATTAAACTATTATATTAGATAGGAGGAATAAATTGAAATATAAATTAGTAGCAATAGATATGGATGGAACACTTTTAAATAGTAGAAATGAAGTATCAATGAGGACAATTGAAACATTAAGAGCAGTTAGAGCAAAGGGTGTGGAGACAGTGATCGCTACAGGAAGACTGTTTAAATCCGCCTCTTATTATGCTGATTTTCTAGGTTTTTCTAATTCTATAATAACTAGTAATGGCGCATTAATGGCAGATGAAAGAGGAAATATATTATATGAAAAGAGCTTGAACAGAGAAACGATAGAAATCATAGAAGAATTAAGCAATAAATACGATATATATAATCATTTTTATAGTAAGGATAAGTTTTATTCAAAGATTGAATCTAGAGAGATATTAAAGTTTTATGATGAAGGGGACCAGAAAAACAAAATAGATTTAAGGGTATATAGGGATTTAAATGAAATATTAAATAATAGAAATATTAATATCCATAAATGTCTATATGTTGAAAATAAAGACAAGGAAAAATTAAAGGCACTTAATAATGAGCTAAAATCAGTATCAGGAATAAATATAACCAGTTCCTGGAGTAATAATATTGAGGTTATGGGAGAAGGGGTTTCAAAGGGAAATGCATTAGAAGAATTGTGTAGAATTAAAAATATAGATCCAGAACAGGTTATTGCAATTGGAGATAATAAAAATGATCTTTCCATGTTGAACTATTCAGGATACTCAATAGCTATGGGTAATGCTTTAGAAGAAGTTAAGAGTCAGGTTGACCATGTTACCTTGTCAAATGATGAGGATGGACTTGCATTAGCATTAGAAAAAATTATATTATAGAAATAGGAGATGACAATTCATGGCACTGAATATAGTTTTAGTAGAGCCGGAAATCCCTCAAAACACAGGTAATATAGCAAGAACCTGCGCTATAACAGGTGCGAGGCTTCATTTGGTAAGACCATTGGGTTTTAAAATAGATAATAAGCATCTTAAAAGAGCTGGTTTGGATTATTGGAATTTGCTTGAAATATGTTACTATGATTCCTTTGATCAGGTACTTGAAGAGAACTCTAATGGAACTTTTTATTATGCTACAA
>JARIDA010000048.1 GCA_029257065.1 Tissierellaceae bacterium
TTTTTCTATATTAAACTTATTTGAACTATTATTATTCCAATTGGTGCTATAAATCTTATCATAAACATAAATATCTTATAAAATCCTTCTCTAGAATATTTTCCATTACTGGTTATTTGATTTTTTATTAAATCCTTATCTAAAAACCATCCTATAAATATAACAGAAATAAAGGCTGCCGCTGTTAGAAAATAATTGGCGGTTAAATTGTCTAGAAAATCAAATATATTATCTCCGAATATTTTTATATGTGATAATACTCCATTGGATAAAGAGGCAAATACACCTAGTGTTGAAATTAGAACAGTTGATATAACTGCTGCATTTCTTCTTTGAAATTTAAAATTATCAACTATATAGGACACTACTGTTTCCAATAAGGATATTGTACTTGTTATGGATGCTAAAAATAGTAGTATGAAAAACATTATTCCAAACACATATCCACCTTTCATCTGTGCAAATATATTTGGCAAGGATATAAATACTAGTCCTGGCCCTTCTGCTGGATCTATTCCAAAGGCAAATACAGCTGGAAATATAGCTATTCCAGACAATAGGGCAAGTATTGTATCAGCAATAGATATATTCAGTGCTGTACCAGCTAAATCTTCACTATCAGGTATATAAGAACCATAGGTTATCATTATTCCCATTCCCAAGCTAAGTGAGAAAAAAGCATGTCCTAATGCTGCCAATACACCTTCTTTGGTTAATTTACTGAAATCAGGTTTAAAAAGGAAGTCAAAACCAGCCTTTCCACCTGGCAGTAAAAAAGATTGTATATTTAAAAGTATCATTATTACCACTAATATGGGAATTAATACTTTAGCTGCCTTTTCAACTCCCTGTTGAACTCCTGTAGAAACTACTACTCCTGTAAGTGTCATAACTATTAATTGATAAATTATAGGCTTTATTGGATTGGATATAAATAGATTAAACATATCTGTTATTTCAGAACTTGATTTATTTACAAAACCATTTTTTATGGCTAATAATACATATTCCAAGGTCCATCCTGCAACTACTCCATAGAAAGCTAATATTAAAAATGCTGCAGCTATTCCTATAACTCCTGACATATGCCACATTTTATCTGGTGCCAATCTTTTAAATGAATTGATAGCATCCTGTCTACCCTCTCTACCAATTATAAATTCTCCTACCATTATTGGAATACCAATTATGGCTACCATGGCCAGATAGACAATTAAAAATGCTCCTCCTCCATATCTTCCAACTATATATGGAAATCTCCATATATTTCCCAGTCCAACTGCTGATCCTACTGCTGCTGCTATTAATCCAAAACGACTTGAAAATTGTTCTCTTTTTGGTGACTTTTCCATATTATTTTTCATTTGTCCTATTCCCTTCTTATTATTTATTTTAATTATTAATTTTCAATAATATCTATAATTTTAGACCATGTCAAGAAATTTATATTTTGCCTTGACGTAAATCCTTAAAAAAAGCACTTAGAATAGAACTACACTCCTCTTCCATAATTCCAAATTGGACATCTGCCCTATGATTAAAATTTTGATTCCCAGTTATATCTTCCACTGTTCCACAACACCCTCTCTTATAGTCTCTAGCCCCTATTATCACTCTTTCTATTCTGGAATTTATTATAGCACCTGCACACATGGCACAGGGTTCTAAGGTCACATATAGACTACAGTCCAATAGTCTCCAACTATTAAGATTTTTACTTGCCTCTATTATTGCCTCTATTTCTGCATGGGCTATTGGATTTTTACTAGTCTCTCTTCTATTCATACCAGTTCCAATTATTTCACCCTTATGAACTATAACTGCTCCCACAGGAACTTCACCTATTCCATAGGCCTCTTCTGCCATTTCATAAGCTTTTTTCATAAATTCTAAATCCATTTCTCCCATTTTCTCACCTCTTAATAAAAAAGACCTAGGCATTTGCCTAAGTCATTTTGGCGCGCTTAAGAGGAATCGAACCCCTGACCTATTCCTTAGGAGGGAATCGCTCTATCCTACTGAGCTATAAGCGCATATTCAGAATAATATATTATTCTAAATATATTATATCTCTTAAACTTTCCCATAGTCAACAACTTTAATATAATTAGGAGAGAAATTTAGATACTAAGCTTCTAAATAATCTCTCTAGAAAGTTTGCTCTTTTTATCTTTTCTATCACTGTTATTCCAGTTTCAAATAGGATTTCACCATTTTTTATTACTCTTACTTCTCCTATTTGATTACCTGGTTTAATTGGATATTTTATCTTTTCACTTAAAACAGTTTCTATAGATATCTGGTCTTCTTTTGAAATTATCTCTTGAAAATCTTTTTCTGGATAAATATCCATCTTTTTATCCTTTAAATTATCGTCTTCTATGCTTTTTAATTTCTTATCTTTATCTAATATTTTTTTAGATGAATAGTTATTAAATGCATAACTCATAAATTTATCCGACAATTCTTTTCTTTCAAGTTCTCCTTTAGTTCCCATTATTATTCCTATGAGTCGAAGATCTTTTTCATCCTCATAATGTTTTTCTTTTAATAATGTGGAAACAAGACAGTATCCTGCTTTATTTGTATATCCTGTTTTTAGTCCATTTACCCCTGTTATAACTCCTAATGTTGGATTTGTATTTTTAACTATTTCTCCTTCACTATCCAAAAGAAATGGTTTGCTTGTTCTCTCCAGAACTTCTGGATATTTATCTATTATATATTTACTCATATT
>JARIDA010000074.1 GCA_029257065.1 Tissierellaceae bacterium
TTCTTCCATAGTTGCTAACTGTTCTTCAGTTGAAGCTGATACTTCCTGAGTAGCTGCAGCTGTTTCTTGTGATGTTGCAGATATATTCTCTATTACTGTTACCATCTGATCTTTTTCCTCATTCATATTACCTATCATATTTTTTATATTAATTATACTCTCAATTAACTCATTTATTGAAAATGATATTTCTTTGAATATTTTTTCTGTTTCTTCTACAGATTCATTTTGCTCTTTTACAACAGATTCTACATCTTGCATAGTTTCTATAGCACCTGTAGAGTTTTTATTCATACCTTCTGCGATAATTTCAATATCTTGTACAGCATTAGAAGATTCTTCTGCTAATTTCCTAATTTCTTCTGCTACAACTGCAAAACCTCTACCTGACTCACCTGCTCTAGCAGCTTCTATAGATGCGTTTAAAGCTAATAGATTTGTTTGTTCAGCAATACTACTTATAGTTTCGGTTATACTATTTATATTATTAGTATCTTCTTGAACCTTGAAAATCACATCTTTTATTTCACTAGAAGTTGCATTGCTCTCTTCTGTTATTTCAATTAAATTTTCAATTATTTCACTACCCCTAGTACTCAAACTATAGGTTTCATTAGATTTAATTTCCATTTCTCTTGAAGAGTCATCAACTTTTACAATTGAGTTTGCCAAAGAATCTATTTGACTAGCACCTCGTTGCACTTCAGTAGCTTGATCATTAGCACCCACTGCTATTTCCTCTATAGTGCTTGATACTTCATTTATGGCCATTGTAGTTTCAGAAATAATCTCATTAAGAGATATCGATGTACTTCCTACCGAATCTCCATATTCTCTAATTTGAGTTAAAATATCTTTTAAATTAGCTACCATAATATTAAATGAGTCTGTTAATATACCTATTTCACTTTTAGTCTTTACTGGAAGTTCATCTCCTGTTAAATCATAATCTGCAAACCTTTTTGAATTTCCTGCTAGACTTATAATTGGTCCTACTATTAATTTAGTTCCGATTCTAGTTGCTACAATAATTACTGCAGTTAGTATGAAAAAAGCTATAAATAGTTTTTTTAATAAATTATTCAATGAATAATACCCATCTTCTGCATCATAATCCACCCCAAGCAAACCAATTACAGTTTGTGAATCATCTAGTATTGGCACATAGGAACTTATTGTGAATCCCCACTCCGTTTCACTTATTTCATCTTCAATATAAACTTCATTATTATAAGGAACTTCATATGATTTATCAAATTCTTCAACCACTCCAATATGTGATACATCTTCATATGCTGTACCATCTACTACATATACGAAATCACCACTATCATTTTTACGCATAGTATAAATGAACTTAGAACCAGTAAGTTCTTTTAAATTGTTTAGCTCCTCTCTTAAAGACTGATATTCATCTTTACTTTCATCTTCAGTGGTTTTTAGTGTTTTAAACGCTTCAGGATCAATAACTTTTACAGCTTCTGTCGCAACTTTTTCTGCTTGACTAGCCAATTGATCCACCATCATATTCTCAGCCCCATAGTACAAAAACATTGAAATAATAGCCATTGAAACTAAAACAACTATTAAAATTACTCCTAAAAGCTTAGTGTTTAATTTCTGCAAAAATGGAACATTTAAAACATTTTCTTCTTTTGACATTTAATTCCTCCTCTGTTTTGTTTGATATGAAATTGACTTAGTATGTATTTATTAATAATACAAGACTATATCTTGACTATTCTAGTATACTATCGGCTATAATTCAAAAAAAGTGAAGTGGTGGTTACCTTTATATCAAAAAAACATTAAAAGAAACTTCATTAACGCTCTATAGAACTTAAAATAAGAGCTTTTGTTAAGCTTGTCTTATATATTAATTAAGTAAAACTCAGTAGAACAATAAGTTTAATTCATATCTTTTTGGATAATTTAACATTATGTGACGTTATCACAAAATTTTAGAGGAGGATGTAATTTTTGAAAAAGCAAAATAAAATAACAAGAAAAGAAGAAGTAGGTTTTAACATTTCATGGAGTTCAATCCTAGCAGGAGTTGTTACTTTCATATCAATGTTACTTGTTTTTTCTCTTATTGGAACGGCAATTGGTTTTGGATCTGTAGAACCAACTTCAAGTAATCCACTAGATGGTGTTACTACAGGATTACTTATATGGACAATCGTATCTTTTGTATTATCTTTAGCTGCTAGGGGATTTATTGCAGGAATCACTTCTCGTAGACTAGGCTTAGTACATGGATTTCTAACTTGGGCTACAAGTATTATCGTACTTATAAGCATGATGTCTATTGTAACAATTGGGGCATTTAGCACTGTAGGATCAACCCTAGGAAGTATTTTCTCAGTAGCAGGTCAAGGAGTAGAGACCGTGGCATCAGGTTCAAGTGAATTGATATCTAAGGGTATTGATGAGGCTCTTGGAGAAGTCAAGCAAGTAGATACAGATAATCTTGAAGCTCAGACTAAAGATATTTTAGAAGATACTGATATTCCAGAATTACAACCAAATTATATTAATAATAATTTAGAAGAATCTACAACAGAAATTATGGACGCAGGAAAAGAAATTTTACTAAATCCAGAAAATACCGAACAGATACTTCAAGAAACAGTAGACTCATTGGAAGAAAAAGCAAACACAATCAAAGACGCTGTAGACAAGGAAGCTATAGCTAATGCTGTTAATTAAAATACTGAGCTTACTCAAGAAGAAGCTAAAATTCAAGCAGAAGAGATGTCTGATGCAACAGCAAAAGCTTCTATTTGGGGATTTGTTGGATTAATATTAGGAATGATTATTACATCTTTTGCGGGTTTATGGTCTTCTAGATTGATAGTTGATATTGATGAAGAACTACTTTAATTTTATATATAAAATATTAAAAGACTAGTAAAATATAAGAAAGGGGAATTTAAAATGAATAAAGATATTTTAAAAGGTAAATGGGAGCAAGTAAAAGGAAAGGTACAGAGTAAATGGGGAGAATTAACAGATGACGATCTAGATGTTATTCAAGGTGATTCTAAGGCTCTAGCAGGTAAGCTTCAAGAGAGATATGGGATGACAAAAGAAGAAGCCGAAAAAGAATTTAAAAATTTTAGATCATAATCTAAAATTTAAACATAGACTTATTGATAAAAAAAATGACTTTTGATCATTTAAATGAGTCAAAAGTCGTTTGATTTTATTTAAACCAATCTTGAATATAATTTACTTTTACTAGATCCTACTATTTTCATTTTACCACTTTTTACTTGAACTTAAACAAAAATAATCTAGCTTAAAGATATGAGCTACTTGAGTTTATCTTAGACGTAATTAAGTCAAATACATATATTTATTTTAGAGGTGAGATCATTGAATGGTGTTACTACAGAAGGTACTTTAGTTATTATTTTTGGGTATTTAACTTTGTTATTATATATTATTATGGGTTTATTACTTTTATATTTGGTAGTATTATCTATAAAGGCTTTGAAAATTTATATTAAAGAACATTCTTAAATCATATTAGAAACAAATTGGAAAGTTATGTAAAAGAATATAAGAAATAAATGTATGTTTGTCTTAACTACAATTGAATAAAGCAGAAATAAAGTATAGACCTTATCAGTGATATTCTAATCAAAATATGTGGAGTGATAAATTATGAAAGATAAACAAAAATATCAAACAATAGCTATTTTAGCTATTATACTATTTTCAGTTTCTATATTTTTAATGGTCAATAATCAGTCTATACTAGCAGAAGCTTATATGATTCATGGTCTAGGTTGGTTAGTATGGTCAAGTGCTCGGAAAAAAGAAATAGAATATAAGAAAAATTAAAACTCTAGTTTGTCTTAATCTAAATTAAGTAAAACTCAGGAAAAGGATAATAAATTAAAATAAAATATATTTGTATCTGGAATAAAAATGTAGATCCTTTTTTATTTTTTCCATAGGTTAAGTTACTCTGGGCATAGCTTTAGTTGTAAAAAGTATAAGTTTACTTTACTTTTACAAACTATTACTTTATAATAAGAGTATAAATAAAAGGAGGTTAATAAATATGAGGATAGATTATGATGATACGATTAAAAACAAAGTATATGAATTTAGGGTTTTAAAACGAATGACACAAGAAGAAT
>JARIDA010000104.1 GCA_029257065.1 Tissierellaceae bacterium
AAGGTGAAAAGTATATAGATGATTGGCATACTTATACTAATTTAAGTTGGGCAAAAGGAAAGCCAACTATAGCAGAGAGTATTGATGAATCCAGATATAGAAGTAGAAAATTTATAGAGGAATTAGAGAAAAAAACTGATGAAGAAGACAATGTTCTTATAGTTTGCCATGGAACTATAATGACTGTCCTAGAAGAGGAACTTAGAAATAAGGGATTTGTAGGAGAGGAAATTGTATATGCAGAAAATGGAGAACTTTATCTTTATGAAAAATAAATAAATATATTTAAAAGCTTTCTAATTAAAATTAGAAAGCTTTTTTTATATAATAGATTTATGACTGAATATTCTATATAATGAAAGATAAGAAGTCCAATCCATAAGGAGGGTTTATATGAGTGATAATAAAAAAAAGGGAAGTCTTTTTGAAAAACTTTTAGGAGCAATAGGAATAGGTGTGTCACTATATGGATTAAAAAAAGTAATTGACTTATACATTGATAGTGAAGTAGATAATGTAATAAGTAAAGAGGAATATGATAGTTTGATTCAAATGGAAAAAAATGAATTTAAAGAAAAATTATTTTATTATGATAAATTAGAAAGTAAATACATATCAGAAGAACTTTTCAAAGAATTGTTACTGGCAATTGAAATCCACAATGAAATACCAGATAAAATATTTAAAGTCTCAGATATTGAAAAATTGATACCTTTTGAAAAAACTAATATTAAAGATCCAGATATATATAAAGATTCCCTAGTAGAAATATTAAGTGATTATTATAATAGGGAGTATATTTTATTTATAGATGAATATGGATTATCAGAGAGAATAAAAAAAGAATATGGACAAGAGATAAATTATAGTGAGAAAATTATTAGGAAATATTCTAATAAAAGATTTATTATAAATTCTAAATATTATTATAAAAAAGAAGAATAGAGTAGGTGAAAAGTTGGCATTATCATATATTAAATTAATAAGTGCAGGAATAATTTTTGGATCTATAGGATTATTTGTAAAAGAAATTCCAATGACAAGTGCAGAAATGGTATTTATGCGTACACTTTTGGGAGGAGTTTTTTTAACTTTATTAGCTATAATAATTAAAGAGAAGTTTAAAAAGGATAAATTCAAAGAGAATTTAATTAAAATGGTTTTATCAGGTTCATTTTTAGGCTTAAGTTGGTTATTCTTATTTCAAGCTTATAAAAATACTACGGTGAGTATAGCAACTCTTACATATTATTTAGGACCTGCAATAGTGCTCTTAGTTTCACCTTTTGTAGTGAATGAAAAACTGACCAAGAGAAAAGTTTTTGGGATAACACTTGCTCTATTGGGAATGTTTTTGGTGAATGGAAGGGGAAGTACGGTTGGACCGAATGCAGAAATAGGTGTCATATATGCATTATTATCAGCTATTTTATATGCAATGGTTACAATTACAAATAAAAAGATACGAGGAGTGTCATCTTTGATTTTAACAATTATACAATTATTCTCTGCTTGTATAACAATTGGAATCTATTTGATTTTAACAAAGTCAGGTATGATAAATATTCCTTCAGGAAAACCATTAATATATTTACTTATAATAGGAATGGTTCATGCAGGAATTGCACTATATTTCTTTTTTTCAGCAATACAGGAACTACCAGCACAAACAGTGGCAATGTTTAGTTATTTAGACCCGTTGTCAGCTTTAATTTTTTCAGCAATAATATTAGATGAAAGGTTAATGCCAATTCAAATATTGGGAGCATTATTAATACTAGGTGGAGCAGCATATGGTGAATTAGGTGGAAGAAAAAATGTTAATATAAAAATTTAAGGAGTGATTTTATGTCAGAATATATACCAAATAGAGAAGAGGCTTATGAACTTTTAACAGAGCACATTAAATCAGAAAGTCTATTAAGACATTCTCTATCTGTTGAATCAGCAATGGCACATTTTGCAGAGTTATTTAATGAAGATGTTGAAAAATGGTCAATTATTGGATTATTGCATGACTTGGATTATGAAAAGTATCCAGAAGAACACTGTGTTAAAGTAGTGGATATGTTGGAGAGTGAAAAGTATCCAAATGAATATATTAAGTCCATAACCAGCCATGGATATGGAATATGTGAAGGAGTTTTTAATGCTCCAGAGCATAAAATGGAAAAAGTATTATATATGGTGGATGAATTAACCGGATTAATAACAGCTTGTGTACTTGTAAGGCCGAGTAAATCTGTATTAGATCTTAAACCAAAGTCTGTTACTAAAAAATGGAAAGATAAAAACTTTGCTGCTGGAGTAAACAGAGAAACCATTGAAAGAGGACTTGAAATGTTAGATATGGATAGAAGAGAAGCAATTGATGAAACTATAAAAGCACTGAGTAAAGCGGCAGAAAGATTAGATTTAAAGGGGAATTTGTAGAGTAGATAAATTTGTTTGGAGGTGGGGATCATTCTTAGTGAATTCAATAAAATTGAAACAAAAAGATTAATAATAAAAAAAATAAGTGAAGATGATTTGGAGGATTTTCATGAGTATGCAGGAAACCCATTAGTTGGATCAAAATCTTTATGGAAACCGCATAAAAATCTTCAAGAGAGTAAAGAAATATTAAATGGTTTTTTAAAAGATGATGAATATTTAGGAATACACCATAAAAATGATAAAAAACTTATAGGAATACTAGGACTTCATGAAGATTCAAGTAGAAAAATAAATTCAAAATTATGCAGAGAATTAGGTTATGGAATTAATTATGACTATTGGAATAAAGGATATATGACAGAGGCTTGTTTAGCCATATTAGATTGGCTATTTGTCCATAAAAATTTAGAGATTATAACCGGAACAACCTCTTTAGAAAATAAAAGTTCTCAAAGAGTTATGGAGAAGATAGGAATGAAAAAAGAAGGAGTAATAAGATATGGATGGATTAATTATAAAGGTGAAATAAAAGATAAATTCATATCTTCAATAAAGAAAGATGAGTATTTTAATTAGGAGATTATATAGATGTCATATTCTTATTCCATAAATCAACCAGTGAGCACTAAGAGTAATATCTAAAGTTAAAATAATAATAATGAAAAAATATAATGACTATAGAAGGGTAGATATGCTGGATGGTACACCTATTATAGATATAAAACCATCTATCAATTAAATTGGAATAGTTGTTTAAAAGATTTATTTATGTTATAATAAAATTAATAGAATATTATGTGATTTAGGTTGGTTAATATAACCATTAAATAGGAAGTTGGGTGTAATTCCCACGCGGTCCCGCCGCTGTAAGAGAAGAGTCTTTTTTAATAACCACTGGGTAACTGGGAAGGTAAAAAAGATGTTGAAGCTTGAGCCAGAAGATTAGCCTTAATTACGAGAATCAGATCTTTACGGGTGAATAAAGAATTGGTAATTAAATTTAATATATAATATATATTATCTAAAATACCTTTTAGCCCTAAGCTGAAGGTGTTTTTTTGTTTTTAGTTATTAAATAGCTATGCTATTTAAAATATATTTGATCAAGATTTAATTTGTTTATTTAAGTAAAATCCTGTGCTAGTCCACAGGAACCCCTTTAATTTAATACCACAACCCTTTTAGTAAAAATTAGAATAAAAAGCTAGAAACCAGATGGTTTCTAGCTTTTTATTATCTACATTTAGGGCATATGCCTTTTAAAATAATATTTTTCTCTTTTATTTTAAAGTTTTCATATCCACTAGGTAAAAAATTTATATCCTTATAAGGGATATCGAATATATTATCACACTTCTCACAATAAAAATGAGAGTGGTCTTCTATTATCAATTCATAATGTTTTTCAATATTGTCAACATTTAAAGATTTAACTAATTCCTTCTCTTCAAACAAGTCTAAAGTGTTATAAACAGTAGTCTTAGATAAAGTGGGTATAGACTCTATAACTTCTAGATAAATATCCTCAACCGTAGGGTGATTCCTATATTTATCTAAGTAACTATAAATATGAAGTCTAGGATTAGAAGGTTTAATATTATATTCTAATAATAAATTCCCTATTTCTCGCATAGTCCAACCTCCTTAATTTAGTATAACAAAAAATACTCTAACTATATTATACTAAAAAATTCTTAATTTACCAATTAATATTTATAATAGAAGTTAATTTCTTTGTTAAAAAAGAAACAAATGTGCTATACTTACAGTAAATTAGAAATATTTCAAAGAAATTAGTAAATAAAAGGAGATGAGATATGATAAAAATAATGGCAGATTCAACATGTGATTTAAGTGAGGAAATTATTGAAAGATATAATATAGGAATAGCTCCCTTAAATATAATAATAGATGGGAAATCATATAAAGATAGGATTAATATTTCGCCAAATGAATTCTATGAATATTTAGAAGTAATGGAGGAACATCCTACAACATCAATGCCTAGTCCAGATGAATATATAAAAATATTTGAATCTAGTAAAAAAGAAGGCTATAAGGAAATATTATGTATATGTATGTCTAGCGGAACCAGTGGAGCATATCAGTCAGCAGTATTGGCTAAGGACTATTATTATAGTAATAATGAATCT
>JARIDA010000123.1 GCA_029257065.1 Tissierellaceae bacterium
CTTACTCCCCACATAGACCCCCGACTGGGCGTCGCAAGCCTATACAAGAAACTTCATCGATATGCCCTTCAACGGATTTTTAGCCCCGTCTTCCAGAGTAGTTGTACTGACTAGAATACTGCACCACTTTAATTACTCTATTATAACATATATAAAAGTTTTATTCAATCTATCAAACTTCTCTATTAATTAAGATATCTGTTAAACTCATAAGGAAGTTGATATCTTTACCTTTTAATTTTCTCAACTCTAATTTTGCTTTATCTGAAAAAACCTTTAAATCTCTATCACTTTTTTTAACTCCAAAATGCGATAAATAGGTTAATTTTTCTATATTTTCATCTTCTGATTTATCTAAAATATCATCTTTTATTTGATATGACATACCTAAATAATATCCAAATTTCCTCATTGTTTCTATCTCTTCTTTATTGGCACCGCCTATTATTGCCCCTGAAACTGTGGCAGCTTTTATTAATGCTGCTGTTTTAGTCTTATACATATATAATAACTCATCATCTTCAATTTCTTTTTTATCTTGATTCATATCTATGACTTGACCACCTATCATACCCTTTAATCCTGAGTATCTTGAAATCTCTTTCCCAGTTAAAATTTTTCTCCTATGGTCTTCTAAATCTCCTAAATCTTTGAAACTATCAAATATAGTTTCAAAAGCCAAGTTTAAAAGTCCATCTCCTGATAATATGGCTAAAGCCTCCCCATATACTTTGTGGTTACTCAGTTTTCCTCTTCTATAATCATCATTATCCATAGATGGCAAATCATCATGGATTAGTGAATATGTGTGAATCATCTCAATTGCAAGAGCAAATGGCATTATATTATCATAATTATTATTTTCACTAAAAAGTTCATAGCTTTTCATAGCTAATATTGGCCTTATTCTTTTACCACCTGTAAAGACACTATATTTTATTGAATCTAATATTTCATTTATATATTTATAATTTTCATTTAATCTTTTTTCCAAGTTTAAATCTATTTTTTCAACACACTTTATTAACTCTTTATCAATATTCACACTATACCTCCAAGGAAAAGTCTTCCTCTTTATTATCATCTAAAATTATTTTTATTTCTCCCTCTGCTTTATTTAATAAATAGTTGCAATGTTCATAAAGTTCATTAGCAATTTTAAATTTTTCTATAGATTTTTTTAAAGTTAATTCCTCATTTTCCATTTCTTCTAGTAATTCTTTTAGTTTTTTCTGTGCATCTTCATAAGATAATTCTTCTATTTTCATTGAGTATCTCTCCTCTCAATATCTTTAATAACTGATTTTAATTTACCATCTTTAAGAGTAATATAAAGCTCTCTATCTATTTTTATATTATTTATTGATTTAACTATATTTCCTTTTTCATCAGTTATAATTCCATAACCCATTTTAATTGCTAACTCAGGATCTACTAATTTTAATCTATTTTCTAAAACCATTAAATTCTGTCTTTTATTTTTAAGTTCATCTAACAATTTATTAATATAATCTTTATATAGTTGATCATTAGATTGTATCAATTCTAAAACATTATTTTTTGGATTTAAATAAACTAATTCTCTTTTTGCAAAGTCTTGTTGAGTCTTAACTTGATTAAATTTGTCTAATATCAATGATTTGATTGAATTATAATAATTATTTAATTTGTTTTGATATGCTAAAATATCAGGAACAGCCAACTCAGCTGCAGCTGATGGTGTTGCTGCTCTTAAATCCGCAACGAAATCTCCAATAGTAAAATCTATTTCATGTCCCACTGCAGATATTGTAGGTGTACTAAGTTTGAATATTGTTCTTGCTAAATTTTCATCATTAAAAGCAAATAATTCTTCCATAGCACCACCACCACGGCCAAAAATTATTAAATCAACATCATCCCTCTTATCAAGATATTCTAAACCTCGAATTATTTCAATAGGCGCCTTTACTCCTTGAACTAAGGATGGATAAATTAGGATTTTAGTAGATGGAAATCTTCTATGAATTACATTAATAATATCTTTAATAGCAGCTCCTGTAGCAGAGGTTACAACCCCTATCTTTTTAGGTAATTTAGGTATTTCTTTTTTGAACTCTTCATTAAAAAGTCCTTCTTTATTTAATTTCTCTTTTAATTTCTCGAATTCTTTATAAAGATCACCTAAACCACTATCTTCTATGGATTTAATATAAAGTTGATATATTCCTTCTTTCTCATAAACTGAAATATTTCCTTTAGCCACTATTTTCATACCATTTTTCAGTTCTATATTTAGATCTTTGTTTTGCCATTTAAACATAACCGATCTTAATTTACTCTCTTCATCTTTTAAACTAAAATACATATGTCCACTATAGTGGTGAGTAAAATTAGATATTTCACCCTCAATTTTTATATCAGATAATATAAAATCAGTGGATAAAGTTTTATTTATATACTTATTTACTTCACTAACTCTATATGGTTTCATAAATTCTCCTTAATTATTCATTTTCTATAGATCTTATAACTCCACCTAAAACTCCATTAATAAACCTATATGAATCTTCTGCACTATATTTTCTTACTGTTTCTATAGCTTCGTTAATAGATACCTCTATTGGTATATCTTCCCTATATAAAATTTCATATAAAGCTACTCTTAGAACGGATAGATCTACCTTTGCTAATCTTTCAATAGTCCAACCAGTTAAATTTTTATTTATATACTCATCTATTTCTTCTAAATTGAGTATTATTTTATTACTTGCATCTTTTACATATTCCTCTTCTGCTACACTATGTTCAAAATTTTCTAGATAAGTTTTTATTGATTCCTTAGAAAAGTCTTCATTTAAATCCATTTGATAAATTAGACTCATTGCACTTTCTCTTGCTTTTTTTCTACTCATAATTCTCCTCCAACTATATGTTAATTTTAAGTTATATTCTATCTTAACATATAATTACCCTCTGTTAACAGAGGGTAAAATTAGTTATCTTAATTTTCTTCTAATACATCTTCTTTCTTTGAAAAAATAATTTCTTGTATATTTATATTTACTTCTTCAACTATTAATCCGGTCATAGTTTCAACTGCTTCTTTTACATTTTCTTGAACTTCTAAAGCAACTTCTCTTATTTTAAATCCGTATTCTAAACCTAAAGACAAGTTTATACTAACATTGTTCTCATTTATTTCTATATCTACGCCTTTTGCTAAATTTTTCATTCCTAATATTTCTGTAATATCTCCTGTAATACCAACACTTATTTTAGATACACCTTCCACTTCTCTTGCTGCTAAGCTGGCTACTATAGAAATTACATCACTTGATATGTTTACGCTACCATTTTCAAACTGCTCATTACTCACTATATCTTTCAATTTAACACCTCCAAAACATCTAATTTAATTATACCAAAGGTATAATTCATTTACAAATAAGATTACTATACTCTAGATACATAATCTCCACTTCTAGTGTCAATTTTTATAACATCTCCCATTCCAACAAATAATGGGACATTAAGGGTTGCACCTGTTTCAACTGTTGCTGGTTTAACAGCTCCTGATGAGGTGTCTCCTTTTATACCTGGCTCTGTTTGTGTTACTTCTAATTCAACAAAATTATCAGGTAAAACCTCAAAAGCTCTACCCTCATGAAATCTTATATTTACATTATCATTTTCCTTAATATATAACATGGAATCTTTTAATATATCCTCTGTGATTGGAATTTGATCATATGTTTCTGTGTCCATAAAGTAATATAAATCCCCATCAGCATATAGATATTGCATTTCTTTACTCTCTATAATTGCTCTAGCATATCTTTCACTAGGATTTAAAGTTACTTCTCTTATAGTTCCTTCCATGATTGCTTCAATTTTCGTTCTTACAAAAGCTGCACCTTTACCTGGTTTAACATGTTGGAATTCTATAACTTGGTAAACAGTGTCATCCATAATAAATGTCATTCCTCTTCTAAATTCACCTGCTGATATCATAATTAATCCTCCTAATTAAAATTGTTTATTTCTTCTATTTTTTTTATTGCTAGTATATATCCATATACCCCTAAACCTGTTATTTGTCCAATGCATAAAGGAGCTATAATTGATTTATGTCTAAATCTCTCCCTTGCATATACATTTGAAATATGAACCTCTATTATTGGTATTTCTAGAATTTCTAAAGCATCTCTTATAGCAATACTATAATGACTATAAGCACCTAAATTCACTATTAAACCTTGAATATCATTTTTAAAATAAGTTGAATGTAATTTATCAATTATGTCACCTTCGTGATTTGATTGATATAATTCTAGATCAATTCTATTTTCTTTAGAATAACTTCTAATCATATTGTTTAACTCTTCAAAATTAATTTCCCCATATTTCGATTCATTTCTCTCACCTAACATGTTTATATTTGGTCCATTTAATACTAGTATTTTCATAGATTTATCAGTCCTTTACATATTATATCAGTCACTATGATTAGACTCAACGTTTTTATTTTTTAAAAGTTCTTCTATTATCTCATTTATTGTTTTATCATCTATATTAATAGTTAAATCTGAATATTTTTTATATAGATCTTTACGTTTAATAAATAATCTTTCTATATTTCCAATAGATTCTTTTTCATTATCTATTAATGGTCTAATTATATTTGATTTTTTTAAATTACTAAACAACGTATCAATATTTCCTTTTAAATATATAATTTTTCCATTTTTTTTAAGATTGATTATATTATTTTCATCTAATACAATACCACCACCTGTACTTATTATACTATTATTTACTTTGGAAAACTCATAAACTATTTCACTTTCTAATTCTCTAAACTTTTTCTCTCCATATTTTTTAAAAAAACTATCTATTGTCATTCCTATTTCACTTACTATTAAATCATCAGTATCATAAAAATCTCTATTTAATAATACTGAAACCTTTTTCCCTATAGTTGTTTTCCCAGCTCCACTCATTCCTATAAATACAATATTCATTACTATTCCTCTCTTATATTTTTAATTTTAAAATCAATATATCCTGGTAAAAAAGGTCCCATTTCAAAAATTATATCTGCATCATATTTTATATCAACATTACTCATAGAGTTTAAAACTTTATTAGTATTACTGATTATTAACCCCCTATTTTTAAAGAAGGATCCTTTTTCCACTATAATTTTTCCATTCTTAACTATTATAATACCTTCAAAATTAAAATTAGTACTTATATATAAATTACCTTCCACATAGATAATTCCTGATAAATTAATTATACTCTCTACATCTTGATATTTTCTAATATTTAAATCAGTTTCTCTATCCATAACAAACAATTTTATATATTCTGATTCTAAATTTATGTATCTATCCATATCTTTTACTAGAACTATTTCTTTTTCCTCATTTTTATAAATATCTAATATACAAGAATCTTTTTCATAAATATTTACAAAGTTTTCATATTGGATAAATAGAGATTTATTTTCACTATTAAAATTTTCAAAGAAGGCTTGAATATTTTTATTTAAATCTTCATTTTCCCCTGGATATATTATGGATTCTTCTATTGTAAATATGTCATTAGCTATTATTATATCTCCAATTAAATTATTTTTTGATCTTCCTATTTTAGAAGAAGACTTTATATGAAAAATATTTGGTCTTGATTTCCAGTTTAAGTGATTATCAAAACTAATTTCAACAATATTATTAAAATTAGAGTTATCATTTTTAATAATATTGTCTTCTTGATTAATTAAATCAGAATCATCTAATTTGATTTTTAACAAGTCATATTTTTTCTCTCTTAATGCCTTAAGTATATATTTAATTAATAAGTTATCTCTATACCTGTCTTCCTCAATTATTTGTAATATTTTGGACTCTGAAGAATTGTAAGATTTTATTCTGTCTAATCTAGATTTTGAAAGATCTCTATTTATAACAAGGCTATCTAAATGAGAGATAGTTAATATTATCACTATCATTATTAATATTAATACATTAATAGATACATATCCACTTTCATTCTTCATTATATCACCTTTGTCCTACCAGATTG
>JARIDA010000128.1 GCA_029257065.1 Tissierellaceae bacterium
CTTGCTGTGGAGAGGGGGGAAAGTTCATGTCAGAAATTAAAATTGGAGAAAATGAATCCTTAGAAAAGGCATTGGCTAGATTTAGAAAACAATGTTCACGTTCAGGAGTAATAGGAGAAGCTAGACAAAGAAGGCACTATGAAAAACCAAGTGAAAAAAGAAAAAGAAAGTCTGAAGAAGCTAGAAGAAAACAAAAGAGAAATAAAAGATAAGATTAGAAGGTGAATTTATGTCCCTTAAAAAAATCCTTATGGAGGATTTAAAAGACTCCATGAAAAACAAGAATACTATTAGAAAAAATACTATTACAATGGTTAGAGCTGCAATTCAGCAAAAAGAAATTGATGAAAAAATAGAATTATCAGAAGATGATATATTATCTATAATTTCTAAAGAGGTAAAAGATAGAAAAAATTCAATTGAGGAATTTAAAAAAGGCAAGAGACAAGATTTAATTGATACAACTGAAGAAGAAATAAAAGTGCTATTAAAATACTTACCCGAGCAACTATCAGATCAGGAACTGGAAGAAATAGTAAAAAATACTATCTCTAAAATAGGTGCTAAGTCTATGAAAGATATTGGTAGAATAATGGGTTCTGTTATGCCAAAAATAAAAGGTAGAGCAGATGGAAACAGAGTAAATATAATAGTGCAGAATTATTTTAAATAAAAATAAGTAACCTGAAATTCAGGTTACTTATTATTTTATCTAAAATAGGGTAAATGTAACTAAGAGGAGGTATATTTATGAAAAATAAGAGGAAATATTTTTTATTAATGACCTTTATAGTTTTTATATTAATAAATAGTTTATCTTTTGCAGAGATAGATGATAGAGGGGATATTTATATAATTCCTATTGAAGGGGATATAACAAGTGCAAGTTACAAATTCTTAGAGAAAAATATTAATGAAATCAAATTAAAGAAACCATCTGCAATAATATTTGAAATAGATACCTATGGTGGTTTGATTGATGAGGCAATAAATATAAAAGATTTAATAATTGAATTAGATATACCAAATATTGCATATATTAACAACAAAGCAGAATCTGCAGGTGTATTAATATCCATAGCATCAGAAAGGGTTGTAATGTCTAAAACAGCAACCATAGGATCTGCAGAAACAATACCATCAACTGAGAAAATTCTTTCAATGTGGAGAAGTGTGCTAAGAGACACAGCTCAATATAGAGGTAGAGAGTCTTTAATAATAGAATCCATGGCTGATAAGGATATTGAAATAGAAGGATTAGTCTCAAAAGGCAAATTATTAAATTTAACATCAAAAGAAGCATTAAAATATGGAATTTCAGATTTTTCCTCCAGTAGTTATGAAGAAATAGTAGAAGAATTTAATTTGGGAAATGGAAAAATAATAAAAATCGAAGAGACTATGCCTATAAAACTATCTAAATATATATCCAATCCATATTTAAGTAGTATGCTACTAACTTTAGGATTTGCAGGAATAGTTTCAGAAATATTAACCGCAGGATTTGGAATTGGAACTAGTATAAGTGTACTAGCATTTGGTCTATACTTTGGAGGTAATATGATGGCAGGATACGCAGATTTAACAACAATAAGCATATTTATAACAGGGATTATACTGGTTTTTATAGAATTGATTGTTCCAGGCTTTGGTCTTCCAGGTATTAGTGGTATAATACTAATTACAGTGGGAATAGTATTGGCAGCTAGTTCATTTGCTCTTTCAGCATTATCAATTACAATAGCAACATTAGTCACTATAATTTTAGTATATCTTCTTTTTAAATTAGGATTTAAAAATAAATCCTTAAGAAATATTATATTAGATGATAAATTGGATACTGAAGGTAATTTCTTATCATCTGATTCTAAGGATGAATACTTAAATAAAGAAGGATTTGCATTGACAGCATTAAGGCCTACTGGCTACGCTGAAATAGAAGGTGGAAAA
Organism: Tissierellaceae bacterium; assembly: GCA_029257065.1. Lineage (GTDB taxonomy): Bacteria > Bacillota > Clostridia > Tissierellales > Tissierellaceae > JARIDA01. The sequence continues at coordinate 1,951 of JARIDA010000128.1, forward strand.
GTAGAGGTAATTTCAGACGATGGTTATATTAATATGGAAGAGAGAATTAGAGTGGTTAGGGTAGAAGGTTCCAGAATATTTGTAAGGAGGATGTAATATGCAATTTTTAATTATACCAGTAATGGTAATAGTATTATTATTAGTCTTTTTAAGTTTTATACCAGTAGGACTATGGGTGACAGCTTTTTTCTCAGGAGTAAAAATAAATATGTCTAATCTTATAGGGATGAGACTTAGAAGAGTATCACCATCAGGCATAATAAGACCATTAATAAAGGCTACAAAAGCAGGTTTAGATTTAAATGTTAATGAATTAGAAGCACATTATTTAGCAGGTGGAAATATAAACAATCTTGTAGATGCTTTAATAGCAGCTCAAAGAGCTAATATAGATTTGGGATTCGAAAGAGCAGCAGCAATTGATTTAGCTGGAAGAAATGTATTAGAAGCAGTTAGATTTTCTGTAAATCCTAAAGTTATCGAGACACCAGATATTGCAGCTGTTGCAAAAAATGGTATAGAAGTAATAGCAAAAGCAAAAGTAACAGTAAGAGCTAATATAGATAGATTAGTAGGTGGAGCAGGGGAAGAAACTATAATTGCTAGGGTAGGAGAAGGAATAGTAACAACAATAGGTAGCTCAAATAGTCACGAAGATGTGTTAGAAAATCCAGATTCAATATCATCTAGAGTATTAGCAGGCGGACTAGACTCAGGAACTGCATTTGAAATATTATCGATAGATATTGCGGATGTGGATGTTGGAAGAAATATAGGTGCTAAACTTCAAATGGATCAGGCTGACGCAGATAAGAAAATAGCAGAGGCAAGAGCAGAGGAAAGAAGAGCTATGGCAGTAGCTAAAGAACAAGAGATGAAGGCAGAGGTACAGGCAATGAAGGCAAAAGTAGTTGAAGCTGAATCTCAAGTACCACTGGCATTGGCACATGCATTAAGAGAAGGAAATATAGGAGTTATGGATTATTATGAGATGAAAAATGTATTAGCAGATACAAATATGAGATCATCAATATCGAATATAACTGAAAACAACGAAGAATAGAATTAGGAGTGATATAAAATGTCTCCTATAGTATTAGTATTTATTGCTATGATATTTTTAGAATCCTTAATGGGGAAAAAAGCAAAGCAAAAAAAGGCAGAGCAAAGCAAAGAAAAACCTTTAAAGGAGAAAGAAGATTCCCATGGAGGAAAAGGAATCTTTGGAGAGCTTAAAAAAGAATATTATAAGATGAAATCTGAATTAGATTTGGAAAAAAATCAAACTAATAAAGAAAGTAAAAAATCAGAAACAGAAAAAATAAAAGTAGAAAATCAAAATCAAATAAGAAGAGAAAAAAGAGACGAGTTTGAAAGAGTGAAAAATTTCAATAGAGAAGAAAAAGATTTAAGAGATAAAACTGAAAAAGATGAAAAAAGCTCTTCAGCTAAATTAAATAAACAGAATATGAAGAAGAATATAATTAATGGGGTTATATTCTCTGAAATATTAGGAGAACCTAAAGCAAAAAAGAGAAGAAAATAAATAAAAAGGAGATAAAATTTGACAGAAAATATTATAAAAGATTCTTTAGTTATTAAAGACAATTCAATGATTAAAGAACTATATGGAATGTTTGACAGAAATATAGAGATAATAGAAAATGAATTGGGAGTTAATATAGTTTTAAAAGACCAGACATTAATAATAACAGGTGATGAAAAATCTGTTGAATTTGGTAAAAAAGTTGTATCCAGCCTATTAAAACAAATAGATGAAAAGAGCAGTATAGATATTCATGATGTTAGGAATGTTATTAATGCAGTTGTAAATCAGAAAAATGTAAATATAAAACATCTCTTAAATGATAGTATAGGAAAAAATGCTCATGGAAAATTGATTAAACCAAAAACTTGGGGACAAAAAAGGTATATAGATTCAATGAGAAATAATGATATTGTATTTGGAATCGGTCCAGCAGGAACAGGAAAGACCTATTTAGCAATGGCCATGGCAGTTGAAGCACTTAGAAATAAAAAGGTAAGTAGAATAATCATAACAAGGCCAGCAGTAGAGGCAGGAGAAAATCTAGGTTTTCTCCCTGGGGATATGCAAGAGAAGGTTGATCCCTATTTAAGACCTATATATGATGCTCTTTTTGATATTCTAGGTGTGGAAACCTATGATAAATATATGGAAAGAGGTATTATAGAAATCGCTCCTTTAGCATATATGCGTGGAAGAACACTGGAGTCAGCCTATGTTATATTAGATGAAGCGCAAAATACTACTAATGAGCAGATGAAAATGTTATTAACTAGATTAGGTCATGGATCTAAATTAGTTATAACTGGGGATATAACTCAAATTGACTTGGACTATAGAAAAGGATCTGGATTAAAGACGATACAATATATTTTAAAAGGTGTAGAAGGTATAGATTTTATATATCTAACCAATAAAGATATAGTAAGACATCAGATTGTACAGAGAATAATAGATGCTTATGAAGATTATGATAGAAATAAAAAAGGTGAGTAGTTTTATGAATATATTAATAGATGATAGGCAAAGTGTTAGAGAGATAGAAGAATCAATAATCAAAAATATAGAAATTGCAATAGGAGAAGTTTTAAAATATGAAAAAGAATCCATGGATAGTGAGATTAGTATATCTTTTGTAGAAAAAGAAGAAATCAAAGAGTTGAATAGAGAATATAGGAATATAGATGAAGTTACGGATGTACTCTCCTTTCCAATAGAAGATGAATTCTTACTCACGCAGGGTCCTAAATTATTAGGAGATGTAATAATATCAGTGGAAAAAGCAAAAGAACAATCTATAGAATATAATCACTCTTTTGAAAGAGAGATGGTATATTTAACTGTCCATAGTATCTTTCATTTATTAGGATATGATCATATAGATGAAAAAGATAAACAAATTATGAGGAGAAAAGAAAAAGATATAATGAATACATTAAATATAAAATGTGAATAAGGTGATGTAATTGAAAGAGAGAAGAACCCTGATAGAGAGCTTTAATTATGCTGTAACTGGTATATTATCAGCAATTAAAGAAGAAAAGAATATGAAGATACATTATTTTATTGCCTTATTTGTAATAATTGGAAGTATGTTCTTTGATTTTACTAGAATAGAACTATTAATACTTTTATTTGCCATTACTCTAGTATTTGTGGCAGAAATGTTTAATACAGCAATAGAAAAAACAGTGGATTTAATAACAGATGAATTTCATCCTCTGGCTAAATTGGCAAAAGATATTGCAGCCGGAGCAGTTCTTATAGCAGCTATTAACTCTTTAATAGTAGGCTATTTATTGTTTTTTGATAGAATAAACAATGTTACTGAAATCGTATTATTTAAAATAAAAAAGTCACCTATTCACTTAACTTTCATAGCATTGTTGCTTGTAGTTATTTTAACCATAGGACTAAAGGCAATATTTTATAGAGGAAGAGGAACTCATTTTCAAGGAGGTACAGTGAGTGGTCATTCAGCTATTTCTTTTTGTGTAGCAACAATAATTGCTTTTTTAGGAGAAAATGCACTAATAGGAACCCTATCTTACTCACTTGCGATTCTAGTAGGGGAGAGTAGGATTGAAGGTAAAATCCACACACTATTTGAAGTTGTGATGGGGGCTTTACTTGGTATTATTGTTGGGGTATTAGTATTTCAAATAGTAGGCTAGAAAGAAATCGTGCTTATAAAATTAAAAGTGTCTATTATTGTTAAAGAGAAAAAAGGATTTAGAAATTTTAAATGAAAGGGGTTAGTATGTATAAAGAAATTATTAAAAAAGCTATAGATGCTAAGGCCAAATCATATTCTCCATATTCTAAATTCTCTGTAGGCGCTGCTGTAATTACAGAAGACGGAGTAATGTATTCAGGATGTAATATAGAAAATGCAGCCTATACACCAACAATTTGTGCAGAAAGAACTGCAATATTCAAAGCTATATCTGAGGGAAATAGAATTATTAAAAAAATTGCTATAATAGGATCTACTAAAGATACATTTCCCTGTGGAGTTTGTAGACAGGTAATAAGAGAATTCCAATCAGAAGATATGGAAATAATAGTAGCCAATTCATTAGAAGATTATAAAGTGTTTAAACTTGAGGAATTATTACCCTACAGTTTTGGACCAGATAAATTAAAAAAGGAGAGTGATTAATTATATGTATAAATCAGGATTTGTAACAGTTATAGGAAGACCAAATGTTGGAAAATCAACTTTGTTGAATAAGGTTATAGGTGAGAAAATATCTATAATATCCGATAAGCCACAAACCACAAGAAATCAAATACAGTTAGTTTATACAGAAGACGATTCACAAATTGTATTTATAGATACACCAGGAATGCAAAATCCTAGAAATAAATTAGGTGAATATATGCTTAAAATATCCAGAAGTACATTAGAAGAAGTTGATATTGTAACATATATAGTTGATGAAAGTTTAAGTATTGGTGCTATGGATACTAAAATAATAGAAGAGCTAAAAGAAATATCCACACCAATAGTTTTAGTAATAAATAAAATAGATAAATTATCAAAAGAAGAGGTAGAAACTCTAAAAGATAAATACAGAGAAATGAATATGTTTAAAGATGTAGTTGCAATCTCAGCATTAGAAGAGACAAATATAGATGAGTATATTGGTGCTCTTAAAAATCTATTAGAAGAGGGACCACAGTATTTCCCAGATGATATGATAACTGATAAACCAGAAAGATTTATAGTTTCAGAAATTATAAGAGAAAAAGCATTATTGAATTTAGAAGAAGAAATACCTCATGGAATATATGTGAGTATAGGCAAAATAAGAGGAAGAGAGAAAAAGGATTTAATAGATGTTGAAGCAACTATACACTGTGAGAGAGAGTCTCACAAAGGAATAATAATTGGTAAAAAGGGAAGTATGATTAAAAAAATAGGAACAGCAGCAAGAAAAGACATTGAAAATCTCTTAGGAAGTAAGGTTAACTTGCAGTTATGGGTTAAAGTAGAGAAAAACTGGAGAGAAAAAGAAAAGAAAGTTAAATTCTTTGGATATAATTAAATAGGGGTATAGATGTTAAAAACAAAGGGCATTGTAATACGGGAAATGAAATACAGAGATACTAGTAAAATAATAACAATATATACAGAAGACAGAGGAAAGATTTCTGTTATGGCAAGGGGAGCAAACAATCCAAAATCTAAATTAATTGGAGTTACTCAAGTGTTTACTCTTTCGGATTTTCAATTTAACTCAGGTAGAAATTTTTATTTTATATCCCAAGCAGATATAGTCGATTCTTTTTATTCAATAAGAGAAGATATAGAAAGAGTTATTTATGGTTATTATATATTAGAATTGGTGGATAAATCTATTTCAGTAGAGCAAGAGAATAAGAATATATATGGACTTTTGGAAAAATCATTGGAAGTTTTATCTGAATTAAATGATGATTTTTTAAAGTTTATAATAGCCTATGAGATTAAATTCATTTCTTTTTTAGGATATAAACCTTATTTAGAGGGATGTGTTAATTGTAATAGTAAAGAGGCTAAAGAGATAAGATTTAGTATTGAAAAAGGTGGGATACTTTGTGAAAATTGTTTTTCACAGGATCAATATTCTCAGCCAATGAGTGGAAAGATATATGATTTAATGGTTAAGCTTTTATATGCCAAATTAGATGAATTAGAAAGTATTGATTCAGAGGATTCGGATTTAGACATATTACATGATATAATTGTTAAATATATATTGGTCAATATAGATAGGAAAAAATTTAATTCACTACAGCTTTTAGAAGGCTTAAATGTTCAAAATTCATAAAGCTGGTAGACTTGACAAAAACCTAGATTTTTGGTAAATTAGTAAGAAGATATGGATAAATAAGCTTATGAATAGTTTTAGAATTATCAATATGAAATGTTCGTACAGGTGAATTGTAAAATAAACCTTTCGTCCCACAAATTATTATGAGGATGTAGGTTTTTTTATTTTGAAATAAATATAATAAGGGGGTTTTTATATGTATTTTCAGGAATTAATGCTGAAACTACAAAAATATTGGGGAGAAAAAGGGTGCATAATATTAGAGCCTTATGATGTTGAAAAAGGTGCAGGTACTATGAATCCTCATACATTCCTTAGATCTTTAGGCCCAGAGCCATGGAAGGTTATTTACGTAGAGCCATCGAGAAGACCGGATGACGCTAGATATGGAGAGAATCCAAATAGAGTGTATCAGCATCATCAAATGCAAGTAATACTTAAGCCATCACCAGAAAACATACAAGATTTATATTTAGACAGTCTAAAAGAGATAGGAATAAATCCTTTAGAACATGATATAAGATTTGTAGAGGATAATTGGGAAGCACCAACTTTAGGAGCTTGGGGATTAGGCTGGGAAGTATGGCTTGACGGTATGGAAATAACTCAATATACATATTTCCAGCAAGTAGGAGGAATAAATTGTGAGTTAGAGTCTGCAGAGTTAACATATGGTCTTGAAAGAATAGCTATGTACCTACAAGATGTTGATAATGTTTTCGATATAAAATGGAATGAAGACTATACTTATGGAGATATATTTGGAATGGCAGAATATGAACACTCTGTATATAGTTTTGAAACAGCTGATATAGATAAATTACAAACATTATTTGAGTTATATGAAGAAGAAGCTCAATTGGCTATAAATGATAAATTGGTTATGCCAAGTTATGACTATGTTTTAAAATGTTCACATACATTTAATGTTTTAGATGCAAGAGGAGCAATCTCTGTTTCAGAGAGAACTAATTATATATCTAGAGTTAGAAATTTAGCAAGACAAGTTGCTACTGAATACCTAGAGCAGAGAAAATCAATGAATTATCCTCTATTAAAAAAGGAGGACGAAAAAGATGAAGAGTAACTATTTACTAGAAATTGGTGTGGAAGAAATACCGGCAAGATTAGTTCAAGATGCTGTGAATCAGCTTAAATCAAATACTGAAAACATTTTAAAAGAGAAGAGAATAGGATTTGAAAATATTAAAACCTATTCTACACCAAGAAGATTAACTATAATAATAGAAAATATAAATGAGGAGCAAGATGATCTAAAAGAATCTTCCAGAGGACCTTCAAAAAAAATAGCTTATGATGAGGAAGGAAATCCATCAAAAGCACTAGAAGGATTTATGAGAGGTCAAGATGTAACTATAGAGGATATAGTTATGGAAGAATATAAAGGTGAAGAGTATGTATTTGCTAATATATTAAAAAAAGGAAAACCAGTTAAAGAAATTATTCCTCAAATAGTGCCTGAGATGATAAAATCTATAAATTTCCCAAAAACCATGAAATGGGGAGGAAGAGATTTTAAGTTTATAAGACCTATTAGATGGATAGTATCAATATTAGATGGAGAGATTATTCCATTTGATTTTGAAGAGATAAAAGTTTCAAATATAACTAGAGGACATAGATTCTTAGGAAGTAATAATATAGAAATAAATAAAATAGATGAGTATGAAAATAAATTAAAAGAAAACTATGTTATTGCAGATCCAGAAAAAAGAATGGATATTATAAAAATGGGTGCTGAAAGATTAGTAAGAGAAAGAGGCGGAAATCTACAAAAAGATGAGGCCTTAATGGATGAAATAAATAATATTGTAGAGTATCCAACTCCAATAATAGGAAGAATCAAAAAAGAATATTTAGAATTACCTGAACAGGTAATTATTACACCTATGAAAGAACATTTAAGATATTTACCAGTATTTGATGATAGAGGTAGATTAATGCCTTACTTTATAACTGTTAGAAATGGTGATTCTAATCATATAGAGACAGTTATAAAAGGAAATGAAAAAGTATTAGGTGCTAGATTAGAGGATGCTAAATTCTTTTATGAAGAAGATAAGAGTAAAAAACTAGAAGAATATGTGGATGATCTTAAAAATATAATTTTCCAAGAAAAGTTAGGAACTGTTTATGATAAAGTTTTAAGATTACAGGAACTAGGAGAAGAAATATCTTCACATATGGAAGTTGGGGAAGAAACAGAAAACAATGTTAAGAGAGCCGCATATTTATCTAAAGCAGATTTAGTTACAAAATTGGTAAATGAATTCTCAGAATTACAAGGAGTAATGGGCAGTAAGTATGCTAAGTTATCTGGTGAGAATGAGATAGTTAGTTTAGCTATAGAAGAGCAGTATTTGCCTAGATACTCTGGGGATAAAATACCAACTACAACTTCAGGCTTAGTTCTTAGTATTACAGATAAATTAGATAATATTTGTGGTTTATTTGCAGTAGGTATTAAACCAACAGGATCTCAAGATCCATTTGCTCTGAGAAGACAAGCTTTGGCAATTATAAACATATTAATAGAAAAAAGACTTAATTTGAATCTATCTGAATTAATAGAGACAAGTCTATATATTTATGTGGAAAAAAATGGTCTTGCATTTGATTCTAACAAAGTAAAAGAAGAAATATCTGAGTTTATCAATATTAGAATTAATAATGTGCTTAAAGAAAAAGGAATCAGATATGATGTTATAGATGCAGTAGTAGGTAAAAAAATTAACAATATACCAGATTTACTTATTAAATCAGAAAAGATTACAAAATGGTTGGAAAAAGGAGAAGTTGAAGATGTAATTGAATCCTTTAATAGAATTTCTAACTTAGCCAGTAAATATATAGGTCAAGATGTGGATGAAGATTTATTCAATGAATATGAATCTAAATTATATAATAGTTATAAAAATATTAAAGAAATTGTAGATGAATTAGTAAGAGAAAAAGATTATGATAAAGCTTTGGAAGAATTAGTAGCATTAGTAGGACCAATTGATGAGTTCTTTGAAAATGTTATGGTTATGGTAGAAGATGAAAATTTAAAAAACAATAGACTATCCATATTAAAGAAAATAGATAAATTAACATTAGAAATTTGTGACTTATCTAAAATAGTTATAAAATAGAGGATAGGCAGGTCTTCGTATTAAGGGGTGAATGCTATCCAATTAAGTGAAAGACAGGAAAAAATAATAGAAATAGTAAAAAATAATGAACCTATAACTTCTAGTGATATTGCAGGGAAATTAGAGTTAACTAGATCAACTATAAGACCAGATTTGTCAATTCTTACCATGGCAGATATATTAGATGCAAAGCCAAAAGTTGGATATTTTTATACAGGAAAATCAGGATTTAGTTATATAGCCAAGGCTATTGAGGAAATCAAAGTATCTGATGTACAAGCTGTTCCAGTTGTAATAGAGGAAGAGAGAAGTTTATATGATACAATAGTCTTAATGTTTTTAGAAGATGTGAGTTCTGTATTTATAACTAATAATGGGATTTTATCTGGTGTGGTCTCAAGAAAAGACCTATTAAAAAGTTCTATAGGTGGGGTTGATTTAAACAAATTGCCAATAGGTATGATAATGACTAGAATGCCAAACATCGTCACTGTAGAGCCTAAAGATAGGGTTTTAGAAGCAGCTATGAAGCTTATAGAACATGAAATAGATAGTTTACCAGTTATTAGAGAAGTGGATAAGAAGAATAAAGAATATAAAATCATTGGTAGAATAACAAAAACCAATATTACAAGACTATTTTTAGAATTAGGGAAAGGTAAATAAGGAGGATGCCATATGGATAGAAGCATAGTTGTCTATGTATTGTCAGATTCCATTGGAGAAACGGGAGAAATTTTATCCAAGGCTGCACTAAGTCAGTTTGATTTGGGAAACAATGAGGTTAGAAGATTCCCATATATAAGCTCTAAAGACCAAGTAATAGAGATATTAGAAGAAGCTAAAAAAGAGCCAAGTGTAATAATATTTACTATTGTTTTAGAAGAGTTAAAAAACTTTGTGATAGAAGAGAGCAAAAAATACAATATAGAAACTATTGACCTTATGACACCAGCTATAGACGCCATATCAAGAGTATTAAAGTCTGAGCCAAAGAGAGAGTCAGGGATTATAAGAAGATTAGATGAAGAATATTTTAAAAAAGTAGCTGCAATAGAATTTGCAGTTAAATACGATGATGGAAAAGATACAAGAGGAATAAAAAAGGCGGATATTGTTTTAGTTGGCATATCTAGAACATCAAAAACTCCTCTTAGTATGTATCTTGCTCATAAAAATATTAAAGTTGCTAATATACCCTTAGTTCCAGAAGTTGAACCACCGGAAGAATTATTTAAAAAGAATCCAAATCAAGTTATTGGACTTGTTTCACAAACTGATAAAATAAATCAGATAAGACAGGAGAGATTAAAGTCCTTAGGCTTAAAGAACAATGCAAACTATGCAGATGTAAACAGAATAGAAGAAGAGTTAAAATATTCTAGAGATATTATGGAACAAATAGGATGTATTGTAATAGATGTTTCTAATAAGGCTATTGAGGAGACTGCTGGTTTTATAATGGATCATAAACGCAAAAATTCTTAGGAAGAAAATAGAAGTGTTTACACTTCTGTTTTCTTTTTTCAATGTATACTAAACTTATTTTAAAAAATATATTTATATTTAAAAAAGAGGGGTATAGATGTATATAAGAGAAGAAATAGAAAATATAGAAAAAAGAATTTTGTCAAAAGAGGCAATATTAAGCGTAGATACTAAGGGCAGAGATTTTTATGAAAATTTATGTCCAATAAGAACAGAGTTCCATAGAGATAAAGACAGAATAATTCACTCTAAATCTTTTAGAAGATTAAAACATAAAACCCAAGTGTTTATAGCTCCAGAAGGAGATCATTTCAGAACTAGACTTACCCACACATTAGAAGTATCACAAATTGGTAGAACTATAGCCAAGGCACTTTCTTTAAATGAAGAACTGGTTGAAGCCATAGCATTGGGACACGACCTTGGACATACTCCATTTGGACATACGGGAGAAAGGGTATTAAATCGGTTACATCCTAATGGATTTAATCATAGAGAACAGTCCATTAGAGTTGTAGAGATTTTAGAACATCACCCTAATAGACCAGGACTTAATTTAACATATGAGGTTAAAGAAGGTATATTAAGACATTCAGGAGATATTAGGTCAGAAACTCTAGAAGGTCAAATAGTCTGGTATGCTGACAGAATCGCTTATATAAATCATGATATTGATGACTCATTAAGAGCAGGTATAATTCGAGAGTCGGATATCCCAGAAAGAATAACAAGGGAGCTAGGTAAAAGTCATAGTGAAAGAATAAATAATATGATTATAAATATTATTGAAAATAGTAAAAATGAAGATGAAATAGCTATGAGTGAAAACTTTTTCCAATACACTAATGAATTAAGAAATTTTATGTTTGAAAATGTATATTTAAATAAAAGGGCTAAAAGTCAAGATGATAAAGCTGAATATATATTAGAAGAGATATATAATTATTATATGTATAAAGGAGAATTACCTAGGAATCATGTGGATATATACAAAAAAATAGAATCTGTAACAAAAGAAGATATGATTTGTGATTATATAGCAGGTATGACAGATAGATATGTTATAAATAAATTTAACAAACTATTTGTTCCACAATCATGGAGTAATTACTAAGCATTTATGTGATTGGGTGATATATTTTGAGTTATAGAAATGATGAAGTAGTAGAAAAAATAAAAGATACTGTTGATATAGTTGACTTTATATCTAGTTATTTAAAATTGGACAAGTCAGGAGCAAATTATGTTGGATTATGTCCATTTCATAGTGAAAAAACTCCTTCATTCACTGTATCAGAAAATAAAAAAATCTTCCACTGTTTTGGATGTGGAGTAGGTGGAGATGTTTTAGAGTTTGCTATGAAAAAAGAAAATCTATCATTTCCAGAGGCTATTAATTTCTTAGGTGATAGATATGGAATTGAGGTTAAAAAACAGAGTCCAGAGGATATTAAAAGACAAGAACAGAGAAATAAAAGCTATGAAATCAATAGAGAGGCGGCAAAATTCTTTTTAAATAATTTATTGGAAAATAAATCAGCCCTTAAATATTTGAATGATAGAGGGATAAACAATAAAGTAATAAGGAATTTTGGACTAGGGTATGCTTTGGATGGTTGGGAATATTTACATGAATTTCTAATTGGAAAAGGATATAAAAGTCAAGAACTTGAGGAGCTTGGACTTGTAGGAGAGAGATCTAATGGAAATGGATTTTATGATAAATTTAGAAATAGAATAATCTTTCCTATAATAGATACACGATCAAGAGTTATTGGATTTGGAGGAAGGGTGTTGGATGATTCAATGCCTAAATATTTAAACTCACAGGAAACTTTAGTATTTAATAAAGGAACTCATCTATATGGATTAAACAATTTAGCGAAATCATCTGATAGAGAAAAATTGATTTTGGTAGAAGGATATATGGATGTAATATCCCTATATAATAATGAGATAGACTTTTCTGTAGCCAGTTTAGGTACTGCATTAACACCAAGCCAAGTAAAACTTCTAAAGAGATATGGAGAAGAAATATATATATGTTATGACTCTGACTTAGCAGGTATTAAAGCCACAGATAAAGCTATAAGTTTATTTTTAGATGAAGATGTTACTCCTAAAGTAATAATGTTAGGAGAGTATAAAGATCCAGATGATTTTTTTGAAAAGAATGAAAAAGAAGATTTTGAACAACTGATAAAAAATGCACTACATTTTATAGATTATAAAATTCATATAAATAAAGAAAAATATAATTTAGAAGATATAGAAGACAAGATAAAGTTTACAATAGATATATCAAAGGATTTAAGATTGTTAAAAAATCCTATAGAAATAGATGTATATATAAATAAGTTATCAAAAGAGTTAAATATATCTAAAGAAGCCATAGAAAAAGAAGTATTTAATAAGGATGAAAAAAACTATAAAAAAAAGCAAACTAGGAAAAAAACTAAACCTAATAATCATAGAAATATAAATTATAATATGAATACTGTTTTACCGAAATCAGATATAAGAGCTGAAGTTGAACTTTTAAGAATGATGATATTAGATAGAAAATATTATGAAGTTATTGATGCTCAAAATATTTTTAAAGATTTCAAGAATCATACTTGTAAAGAAATTCTAAGAATAGTAGAGGATATATACTTTGATGAAGACTATATTGAAGAAGAGAGAATTAGAAGAATTATTGCTAATAAGGATAATATTGACTTTAGAGTTACAGAATTAATATTAGATAGAGAAATTAATTTTGAATCTGAAAATATAGAAAAAATGCTCAATGACTTAATTAGAACAATAAGAGTTAATAAATTAATATCAGAAAGAAAACAAGTGAGAGATATGATTAAGAAGTTAGATGAAAGTCAGGAATCCATGGATCCCAATGCTTTTAGCGAACTATTTAAAAAACTTACAAGTTTAAATGGAAAATTAGAAAACATAAGGTATGAAGATAGGGGGTAAAGTATTTGTCACAGAAAAATAAAGATTCAAAATTAAAGGATATAAGGCAAGATGCAGTTAGGGAATTAATTGAAAAAGGTCAAGAACAAGGAACTTTAAGCTATGATGAGATAATGGATAGTTTAGAGAAGGTGGAATTAGATCCTTCACAAATAGACGAAATTTATCAACAGTTTGATGATATGGATATAGATATTGTTGGTGATAAGGACGATATGATTGAAGAGGAAGAAGAAGAGAAAGAAGATCTATCGGTTCCAAAAGGTGTTAGTGTAGATGACCCAGTGAGAATGTATTTAAAAGAAATAGGAAAAGTGGATCTATTAACTGCAGAAGAAGAAGTTGAAATAGCAAAGAGAATGGAAGCTGGAGAAGAATTAGCTAAAAGAGAATTGGCAGAGGCTAATCTAAGATTGGTAGTGAGTATAGCTAAGAGATATGTGGGAAGAGGAATGCTGTTTCTAGACCTTATACAAGAAGGAAATCTAGGACTTATGAAAGCAGTTGAAAAGTTTGATTATACTAAAGGATACAAATTTAGTACTTATGCTACATGGTGGATAAGACAAGCTATTACAAGGTCAATAGCTGATCAGGCGAGAACTATAAGAGTACCGGTTCATATGGTTGAAACTATAAATAAATTGGTTAGAGTACAAAGACAATTAGTTCAAGAATTAGGTAGAGAAGCAACTCCAGAAGAAATAGGCAAAGAGATGGATCTGGATGTAGAAAGAGTTAGAGAAATAATGAAAATAGCTCAAGAACCAGTATCCTTAGAAACTCCAATAGGAGAAGAAGAGGATAGTCATTTAGGAGATTTCATTCCAGATGAAGAAGTTTTAGCACCTGCAGATGCGGCTACTTTTACCATGTTAAGAGAAGAGTTAATAGGTGTATTAGATAGTTTAACACCAAGAGAACAAAAGGTTTTAAGATTAAGATTTGGACTTGACGATGGAAAACCAAGAACTTTAGAAGAAGTAGGAAAAGAATTTGATGTAACACGAGAGAGAATAAGACAGATAGAAGCAAAAGCACTTAGAAAGTTACGCCATCCAAGCAGAAGCAAAAAATTAAAGGATTTCTTAGAATAAAGATTCGCAGAAGCGAGTCTTTATTTATTATTAAATAGAGGTGAAATATGATATCGAACAGGCTTAAAAGTATAATAAAATTAGTTCCTAAAAACTCTATAGTAGCTGATGTGGGAACAGATCATGGATATGTTCCAGCTTATTTAATAGATGAGGGGATAAGTAAAAAGGTGATAGCAACTGATATATCACAGGGATCTTTAAATAAAATAATTGGATATGTAAAAGAGAGAAAATTAGAAGAGTATATTGACACTAGACTTGGAAATGGATTAGAAGTTTTAAAACCATATGAGGCTGATACAGTTATTATTGCAGGTATGGGCGGACTTTTAATTAGAGATATATTGGAAGATAGTAAAGAGATTACAGATAGTATAAATACATTTATATTACAAGCTATGATAGGCTCTAAAGAGCTTAGAGAATATTTGTTTAATAATAATTTTGAAATTATAGATGAAAATTTAATTAAAGAAGATGGGAAGTACTATGAAATAATAAAAGCAAAACATGGTAAAGATTGTGTAGAAAAAGAAATCTATTACGAGATACCTAAAAAACTTATAGAAGAAAAACATCCATTATTACAGGAATATATTGAATCTAAATTAGAATACTCAAAAAACATATTAGATGAAATAATAGATAAGGATGGGGAAAAAGTTAAAGAGAGAATAGAAGAGTTAAAAAGAGATATAAATAATTATAAGGAGGTATTAAAAATTGTTAAAGGCCAATGATATTATTCAAATGATGGAAAAGTGGGCTCCAACTGAACTGGCAGAAACTTGGGATAATATAGGATTTCAAGTAGGAGATGAAAGCATGAGAGTGAATAAGATACTCATTGCCTTAGATATAGATCATAGAGTTGTTAAGAAAGCTATAGATGAAGATTACCATATGATAATTACTCATCATCCATTTATATTTAATGGGGTTAAACATATTACTAATTTAGACTATGATGGAAAAATATTAATGGATTTAATAAAAAATGATATAATAATTTACAATGCTCATACAAATCTAGATCAAACAATTAGTGGAGTTAATGAAGAATTAGGAAAATTATTTCAACTAAAAGACAGTGAAATAATTGTAGAAAATGAAGAAAATGATAAATATGGATATGGAAAAGTGGGAAATATAAATAAAATAAAATTAGAAGATTATATTTATGAGATTAAGAGAATTCTAGATGTGGAAAGAGTTACAGTATATGGAGATATAGAAAAAGAAATCGAGAGAGTTGCCCTAATTGGTGGTAGTGGAGCTTCGTTTATAGAAGATGTGGCTTTAACAGGAGCAGATTTATTTATTACAGGGGATATTAAATATCATGATGCTCAAAAAGCTGAAAAATTAGGATTGACCCTAGTAGATGCAGGACATTTTCATACGGAAAAAGTTGTCTTGCCAGTTATAAAAGAACAGTTAAAAGAATTGGAAGAGGATTTAACCCTATCCATATATGAAAAACCAAGTCCAATCTATAAAATATATTAATTAAAATCTTTCTATTATAGAAAATCTATGATATAATAAGAGACTGAATAGGAGTAAGTCAAATAGTCGCGTGTATAGTGAAAGATACATGAGGAAAGTCCGTGCTCCATAAGGCAGGATGCTGGATAACGTCCAGTAGGGGTGACCCTAAGGATAGTGCAACAGAAAAATACCGCCTATATTTATATAGGTAAGGGTGGAATGGTGAGGTAAGAGCTCACCAGTGTTTAGGCGACTAAATAGCTTTGTAAACCCCATCTGGAGCAAGACCAAAAGGGAATATAAAAGATAGTAGCCTGCTATCATTCCAAAAGGTAGGTCGCATGACTCTATTGGTAACAATAGGGCTTAGATAGATGACTATTTAG
>JARIDA010000024.1 GCA_029257065.1 Tissierellaceae bacterium
ATAAGTGAAACTGCAATGATAGATATTAAAAAATTAGAGCAGAAGGGTAATTCACTGGTAATAACATCTGTAGATGGAGAGTTAAAAGTTGTTATGGGAATCCGTGATCAAATTCGTCCAGGAGTTAAGGAAGATTTGGAGAAATTAAGACAATTAGGAGTAAAAAACTTAGTTATGCTTTCAGGGGATAATCAAGGAACTGTAGATGTTGTAAGTAGAGAATTAGGTTTAACAGAAGCTTACGGACATATGCTACCTGAAGAAAAATCTGAATATGTGAAAAAATTAATTGAAGATGAAGATCAGATAGTAGCATTTGTAGGCGATGGAGTAAATGATAGTCCTTCACTAGCTTTAGCACATATTGGAATAGCAATGGGAAGTGGAACCGATGTAGCAATTGAAACATCTGATGTAGTTCTAATGAATTCAGACTTTAGTCGCTTACCACACGCCTTAGGTTTAGTGAAAGCTACATCTAGGAATATGAAGCAAAATATTTTTATAGCACTAGGTGTTGTTTTAGTATTACTATTTAGTTTGATTTTTAGTGATTGGATGAATATGTCAATTGGTATGCTTGTTCATGAGGGAAGTATATTAGTGGTTATTCTTAATGGTATGAGATTAATAGGTTATAAATTAAGAGGATAATTTGATTTGAATCAAATCTTTATAAATAGAGAGATGGTATAATAGAATTAATAAGAGATAAAGGAGATGAAAACATGAAAACAGCAAGAATACAATTAGAAACATTAACTTGTCCATCATGTACACAAAAAATAGAAGGTTCCCTTAAAAGTCTAGATGGAGTAGATATGGATTCAGCAAAAATATCATTTAGTTCAAGCAGAGTCAATTTAAAATTTGATGAAGAAAAAGTATCAATTGAAGAAATAGAAGAAGCAATTGATAAAATGGGCTATGATGTTATTCAATCAAGAGTAAAATAATTTATAAAAATAAATAATCAAAAATTTAAGCAAAAATTTAAGCCCTATGATATTTATATCATGGGGCTTAAATTTTTGGATATATGGAAGTTGATTAGTGCTATTATTGATTAATTTATCAAAAATGATATAATTATAATATTATATAAGATTAACTCTATAAACATTCAGAATCTTTGGACTATAGAGTGGTTACAAAATCTTATTTGATAAATGGTCAGTATATTAGATAGGAGGTTTATATGAATACGGTTTTACGAAGAGAAGAAAAATATCCTATGCACCATATAGAATCATTGGTATACGCTAATAAATTCCAACAACTATTAAATTTAGATAGTTATTCAGTAGATGGTACTTATACTGTACGATCATTATATTTTGATAATATTAATGATGATGATTTCTTTGATAAAATAGATGAACAAGAATTACGAAGAAAGATTCGTTTGAGAATTTATAACCCAAATGACAAAACAGCTAAATTAGAAATAAAACAAAAAGAAGGAATTTTCCAAAAAAAGAGAAGTTTAAATATTTCTAGAGAAGATGCTATAGAGTTAATTAAAGGAAATAATTCTATTCTATTAAAATATAATAATGATTTTGCAAATGAGGTATATGGCATTATGACTATGGAATACTATAAGCCTAAAACTATTATTGAATATAAAAGGAAGGCATTTATGGCAAAAGAAAATGAAATCCGACTTACTTTTGATAGCTTGATTAGAGCAACAGAAAGCTCCTTTGATTTGTTTGATGAAAATTTATTATTAAATCCAATTGCAGATGAGAACTATGTTGTGTTTGAGGTGAAATATAATAGATTTATGCTAAGCTATATTTCAGATATTATATCAGATATTGATAGAAGATCAATATCTTCAAGTAAATATTGTATGGGACGGTCAATTGGATACCCATTATATTTATAAATTTTAGGAGGAAGAGAATGGATAAATATTTTTATGATTTAATTAATACTACAGGAAACTTACATATTCAAGATATTATAATGAGAATAGCCTTTTCTGTCATTATAGGGCTAGTGATTTACATATCTTACAAATATACTCATAGTGGAACAGTATATAGTGAGAAATTTAATATAACTTTGGTTACACTTACCATATTAACAACTACAGTAATGATTGTAATAGGTAATAATATAGCACTTTCTTTAGGGATGGTAGGAGCACTATCTATTATAAGATTCCGTACATCCATAAAAGATAGTCGAGATACCATATATATTTTCTGGACAATTGTTGTAGGGATTTGTGCAGGGGTTGGAGATTATTTTGTTGCTGCAGTAGGTAGTACGGCTGTATTTATAATGCTTTTGGCTTTTGGAAAAGTTAAAAGTGAGGATAGAATTTTAGTTATTATAAAAGCTTCAAGATTAGTAGAACAGGATATAAGTAGAGTGATTTTTGAATATTTTCCTACAGCTCCTATGTTAAAGGTTAAAAATAGCACTCCTGAAAAAACAGAAATGATTTATGAAGTGAATAGGAAAATATTAGAGAAGGCAGAAAAAATAGAAATAAATAGATCATTGGAAGAAAAACGTGATAATAGAAGCCTTTTAGATATACTATACTCAATTGGAGATATTGAGTATGCAAATATAATTGTCCAAAGTGATGAAATTACGTAGGTGATGATATGAAATATAAAATAGTTTTAATATTTTCAATCATTTTTTTAATGATAGTATCAATTTTTTTGGGAAATACACCAGAGCCTAAAAATCGTTATCATCAGCATAT
>JARIDA010000027.1 GCA_029257065.1 Tissierellaceae bacterium
GCATGAGCAATATTATAATTTATATAATCTTCTTCTGTTAGTTCAAACTCTAGTTCCATATATATCCTCCAATTCATCGTTTTTAATTAAATAACTAATTAGTTGAGTTTTACTCTTGTATTATTAATACAAACCTATCTTTTTATAATTCTATATAATTTTAATATCTTCTATTAAATCTTCATCATCAATCAATTTGCTGGATTATCTAATAATTTTGAAGTTAACTTTGATTTTCCATTTTAACATTTAATTCTTTACCTATTAAGTTATTTATAATATCTAAAGTTTCTTTAACTATACTATCATTTATTTTTTATGGGGTTGAAATGGTAATATTAAGCATAGGAGGTTTAGAATAGATTATAATGACAATAAAATTATATATCACATTTTAGACATTCAGTCTTTCTACTAATATACACTCTCCTTTTTTACCTATTGCTATCTAGAGTTACCTTTAATTATACAAGTTTGATATTTTTCCTTCAATTAACATTAAAGGAGATCCAGTAAAAAATTTTACTCACCCTATATCTTCAACTTTCATTTGTACCTTACTGATAAAACTTATTACAGGGCCCTAATCGATTATCTTAGCTTCCTCTAATGTTTAAGATTTAGAATTAAAATCTTTAACAGAGGATATGAAATAGTATTTATTCTTCTTTTTTAAAATAAATTGGCTTTACCAAGTTTAGCTCCATTTTCTATTTAATCTATTAATTTTTAAACTTTTCATTTCGAATTATAGGAAACCAGTACCTTTTAGATTTGTCTGTATATAAATGGGGGAATATGAATAATTTTTAATCTTATAATTTTGATTATTATAATAAAGTAATAGATATTCTGTTTTTATGTACTCCTAAGTTGTTTTTCTTATTATTTCCGACTTATTTCTAGTTGGTTTTAAAATTTCTAATACATAGGTTGTTTTCATAAATAACCTCCTTATTCAGTATTATTAAAATCTTAATCTCATCATATCATCCTCTTATTTATGATACAATTAAAATCTTCGGTCCATCTCCACCAATAATCATTGATGAGGCATTATCAAAATAAATTTAGTAATAGATCAGGTAAAGATAGATCTTATAAATAATAATATAGATTCTGTTTTTCCAGATATTTAATACTATGACATTTTCAAATTTAAAAATAATAAAGGATAGAGTCAAGATAGTCTCTATACTTTATTATTAATCTATTTAGTTGTTTTAATAAATTTTTATACTTATATTTGAGAGAATTTAAATTTTTCTATTTTTCATCAAAAATACTAACGACTTTCATACACTCATTACAATAATAGGCTTCAGCTTTTAATCTTAGAGATATGCCATTCTTTTTAATGCGTTTATTCAAATCTTCTTCTGGGTACCAAATAATTTGGTTTAAAATATTTAAAGCTCCATCTATTGCTTGTACTTGTCCAAACTCCATTTCTTTTCCACACTCAGGACAATTCATCTATTTCATCTTCTCCTTATAATTTTTTGAATTATTTTCACTTTTTATATAATATCTATTTCTCACTGAACAGATAATTATAAATCAAATTTGCTCCATCGTCTCTTTTTAGCTTTATCTTAGGATTTAATTTATTATCATCTGCTTGGATTATTTCTAGCCCATAGGCTATTGACATATAGCCTTTTAGTTCTGGATCTATGTCTTCTGTGTCTGAAAATAAGTCTTTGTATATTTCTTTTAGGTCTGCAACTTTACTATAATCCATTGCTCTAATTATATATTTTACTCCCTCTTCTTTTGTAACTATACTTTCTGCATTTTTTTCTTCTAATTTTAGTATTCCTTCCTCAATAAGATATTTATACATATTATCAATTGACTCATCTATATCAAAATAAGGATATTTTGCTTTTGTTAATAGATATAAAAAATCTTTTTGTTCTATTTCTTCTTTTGGTTTGAATTTTTCTCCCGGTAAAGAAATGCCATATATTGCCAAAGCTTTTATTTTGTCTTTTGCATAAGAACTTTTAATATCCTTATAATCAGCTACTACTGTTTCTTTATATGGCTTACCTGCGTAATTCAATATAGTTCCTGTCTTAGCATCTATATTAGATGGCTTATTATCCTTTAAAGCATAAATCAATATTGCTTCTTTTCCTTCTATAACATCCATATCATAGTTTTCCTTAGTAGTATATTTTAATTCTAGCTCTATATGATTAAATAAAACATCATAGGCTTTATCTAAGGAAATCAAGTTCTCTTTTGAAGGAAAGTCTCTATTACTCCAATTAAGATTATATTGTATTAATTTACCATTAACAGCATCCACAGTTATGAATATACCATCTTCTCCTACATATGAATTATCAATTTTTCTAATAAACTCATAATTATATATATTTCCTTCTTGTAAATCATCTCCGTATATAGTTTTTTCTCTTAGTTCTATATTTCCATAGTCATCTGGATTAAACTTTTTAATAAATTCTTTTCCAATTTCTAAGGATTGTTCCTTAGAAAACTTAGTTTTTTCATCCATATTTAATTCACTCTCTTTATAAAAGCTTAAAAGTTTTTTAGTTTTAGCATTTATACTCACACTAGCATAGTAATTCTTAGAATTGAACTCTTTTGTAAAGCTCATCTCCCAAAGATAGTCTTCATCACTTCTCCAATCTGTATAGAGACTTACACTATCAACAATATATTCTACTCCTATTCCTAAAATTTCTCTTCCAACTTTTTCAGCTTCTCCACTAGACATAAGTCCTTCTATGCCTTCTACTGCTTTTAATTCATCTGGACTGAGCTCACTTTTTATAGATTCATCTTCTACCCCTCCCATACCTTCACCTTCACCATAATTAGGATAGTGATTGTATAAAGCAGACACTTCTCCATCCTTTGCATTAATTCCAATATCCTCATTTAAAAGTCCATATACTAAAAATGTCTCCGTTTTTCTATCTGAGTAGTTTGATTTATAAATTAAATCCAATCCTATTTTTTCTCTATATAAATTTTCAGCTTTTTCTAAGGATATAATATTATTTTTGTCTATAAATTTTATATCCCCATCCCATCTAGTAGAATATTCCCAGATTTCTCCTGACAAAGTATCTAAAGCAATGTTAATATCATTATTATAGTAAGGAACTTCATTTTCAATCCTCACAAATCTATATCTATAAATATTATCATTTATATTTAAAGGTTCCCCTGTATCTATATATATAATATTCTCTGCAAATTCTGGAGATACTTTTTTAATAAATTTTCTAGCTTTTTCTAATCCTTCTTCTTTACTAAATTCAGGTATTTTAATTGATTGTTCATTATGACTTGGATCCCATTTAGCATAGTTTTCAATAGTTCCATCAGCAGTTATGGCAATATTTACATCTCCTAAAGTCTCTTTGCTACTTGACCAGTTCAGGTAAAATACAGTCTCCCCATCCCTAGTACTTATATTTTGGTTAAACTTATCATATTCCTTTCCAATATCAAATAGTTCTTTACTTTTGTTGATTGCTTCTTTTAACTGCTTATCATAATTTGTTTCTGCAAATGAACTAAATGGAATAATAGTTAATACTATAACCAAGACCAAAGCAATTGATATTTTCTTTTTCATTTTATTTTCCTCCTTAAGCTTTTAATTGAATTTTTAGAATATTGTAGTGAGTATCTCATACCCTTATTTAAACAATATAAGATTACAATTAGATTACAAGTAAAAAACTTCTATAAAAATATAAAAACCTTATAGTAATATTACTATAAAGCTTTTATATTTTTTATAACTCATCCTTTTAATAGAATCATTTATTCTAATTCTTTATTTTTTATTAAATTTTCCACCATTTCAGATCCTTTTAACTCTTTTTTTATCTCATCTTCTTCTATATTCAATTCTCTGGCTAAAATCGCCTCTACTCTTGGTCTACAATAGTTACCTTGACAGAATCCCATACCTGCTCTTACTCTTCTCTTAACTCCATCCACTGTAACCGCTCCTGCAGGTCTGTGAATAGCTTCTAGAATCTCTCCCTCTGAAACTCTTTCACATCTACATATTATTTGTCCAAATTTTTCATCTTCTTGAATTTTGGCTTCTTTATCTTGTCCTTCTAATTTGGACATTCTAATTATTCCTTTTCTCTTTGGATTATAATCAGATTTCACTTCACTTTCAAAACCAATTTTTTTCAATATATTCTCTACATACTCAGCTATAGCTGGTGCTGATGCAAGTCCTGGAGATTCTATACCCCCAACTTGAATGACACCTTCCATATTTTTAGAAGGATATATCATAAAATCTCCTGTATCCGGCTTTGCTCGTATCCCAGTAAATATTCTAATTGTCTTTTTAACATCTAAATTGGGAACAGACTTTTTTCCTAATTGGTCTAATGTTTCCAATGAGTACTCCTCATCACTTTCCAGGTCAATATCTGATATTCTCTCTGAGGTTGGACCTATCATAGTATTCCCATCATAGGTTGATGTTACTAAAACCCCCTTGCCTTTTTTAGAGGGAGTTTGAAATAGAACCTTATCTAATTGCTTATATTTATCTTTAGCCAGCAGTCTGTATATACCTCTTGTCGGTAAAATTTCAAAATCATAGTCACCAGCCATATTGGCAACTTTTCCTGAATTAAGTCCTGCTGCATTTATTACATATTTTGTTTTGAAATCTTCTCTATCAGTCTTAACTATTATATGGTCTTCTATCTTTTCTAAATCTAAAACTTCTGTCTCAGTAAATAACTCTACTCCATTTTCCATTGCATTTTCCATCATTGCATAAGTATAGTTAAATGGATCTACAACTCCTGCACTGGAACAGTAAAGAGCGCTTGTAACCTTTTCCGAAACAAAGGGTTCCTTTTCTCTAACTTCTTCTCCACTTATTATACTAAGACCCCTTACTCTATTCTCCTTACCTCTTTCACATAATTCTTCTAAAACTTCTTCATCTTCTGGGTTAAAAGCTAAGACAAGAGAGCCCATAGGCTTATATTCGAATTCAAGTTCCCTTGCAAGTTCTGGATACATTTCATTTCCTCTCACATTCAACTCTGCTTTTAATGTTCCAGGTTTATTATCGTAACCTCCATGAACTATGGCACTATTTGCCTTTGTAGTTTCTTGACATATTTCCACATTTTTCTCTAAAAGTGCTATTTTAATATTATATTTAGATAATCTCCTACTAATTGAAGCTCCAATTGCTCCACCACCAACAATAATTATATCGTACATAATATCCTCCTTTATAAAAATTTTATTTATACATATTATACCCGTTAAAACTTTGTTTAATATTTAATATAAAAAACACCAAAATCTATTTTATAAAATGAGATTTTGGTGTTTTTACTATATTAATTTTATCATATCTTTAACCGATTCAAATGCATAATCTGCTTTAGTATCACTTAATTCATAGTCTTCTTCTTTGGTTTCTCCAGAGAAAACTACTGCAGTTGATATTCCTGCATTTATTCCTGTTTTTATATCAGTATAAAGTCTGTCTCCTACCATTATCATGTCATCTTTATCAATCTGATATTCAGATGCTATGCTGTCTATAACTCCTCTATTAGGTTTCCCCACCACATATGGAGTCTCTCCTGTAGATGCTTCTATTAAGGCAGCCATAGCACCTGCATCTGGCATGAATTTGTCATCTGGTAATGGACAGTTGAAATCTGGATGAGTTGCTATATATTCAATCCCTTCAGATATATATTCACAAGCTCCCCATAGTTTTTCATAGGTCAATGTTGTGTCGAATCCTAATACAACATAATCCACTTCTCTATTTCTCTCTCTAACCAATTCAAATCCTGCATCTTCAAATTCTCTTTCCAAAGCAGGTGTTCCTAAGAGATATATCTTAGCTCCTGCTTTTTTATCCTTTAAATAGGTTATGGTTGCAAGTCCTGAAGTATAGACTTCTTCTTCCTTAGCTTCTATTTCTAATCCTCGTAATTTGTCAACATAACTCTTTCTATCTTTGGAAGAATTATTGGTTAAAAATATATATGATTTACCTTCTTCTTTAATTTTTTCTAAAAAATCTTTGGCTCCATCAATAAGTTCATTCCCTAAATAAATTGTACCATCCATATCCAGGAGAAAAACCTTTTTATCTTTTAAATCTTGCACAAAATACCTCCTAGCTTCTAAATAAGTTAAGTGTAAATAATGCTATCCATTCTGAATATGTTACCATTATTAGAACTACTAAAAGAGCAAATATAAATATCCAGGTTTCCCGTATAAAGTCTTCCAATTTTACTCCTACAATTGAAGATACTGTAAACATCATAGATCCAAAGGGTGGTGTTAATCCACCAATCATAATATTAACTATGAATATAATTCCAAAATGAATTTTATCTATTCCAAATGCACTTACTGCTGGTACTAAAAGTGGTGCTAATATTACTAATGCTGCTCCACCTTCTATAAACATTCCTATAAAAAGTAACATCACATTTATTATCATAAGCAATACAAATGGACTATCTGTTAGTGTTACTAGGGTTTCAGTAATAATTTGCGGTATTCTTTCTAAAGTTAGATAATAACCAAATACTTTAGCACTTGCTATTATTATCATTACTGCACCTGTACTCTTAACTGTATCCTTTAAGATTATAGGTAGATGTTTTAATTCTAATTTCTTATAAACAAAAATCCCTACTACTATTGAGAATAATACTGCTATTCCTCCAGCTTCTGTTGGAGTAAACATACCAAATCTCATTCCCATGATTATTCCAAATGGAATAAATAATGCCCATATGGATTTTACAAGCTCTGCAAAAAATTCTTTAACAGTAGCTCTTTTCTCTCTACTTGGTTGATAATCTCTTTTTACAGATACATAATGTACTGCTATCATAAGAGAAATCGCCATAAGAATACCTGGCATATAAGCTGCTAAGAACATATCTCCAACTGACACACCTGCTATTATTGAATATAAAATTAAATTAGTTCCTGGTGGTATTACAGGACTTATTGCTGATGATGCTGCTGTTATAGATGCTGAAAATGGTGCTGAAAAACCTTTTTTAACCATTTCTGGTACAAGTATTTTTGATTGCATTGCTGCATCTGCATTTGCTGAACCAGATATTCCACCCATTAATGCACTTAATACAACATTTACCTGAGCTAATCCACCTTTAGTATGACCAACAAGTATATCTGCAAAGTCCATAAGAGCTTCACTGATACCTGAATAGTTCATTGTTGAACCTACCATAATAAAAAATGGAACCGCTAAATAAGGAAAAGATTCAACTGCCGTAACAAATTGTTGAATAACCATTTCCATTGGCATATTATTATTTATAAATATAAAATAAAATAGAGATGAACCCATAAGTGAAAATGCTATTGGTACATTAAGAAAAAACAATATGAATAATACTAATATTGGTAATAATGATTGCATATACTATTTCCCTCCCATCTTAAGATTTGCTATCTATGTCTAATTCTTCCCCTAATTCTTCTTCTAACTCTTCTAAAACAGTAGTTTCCTCTTCTTCTTCTAATTCTTCTTCTCTACCTAGAAATGCCACATAAAAAGCATTTGATAACGTTCTTAAAGAATATATTGTTATAAGTCCAAAGGATAAAACTATTGCAGAATATATATAAGTATATGGTAACTCTAGTGCTGCCGTTATTTTTGTTGAACCTGATACATATTTGAAACTAAAATAAAACATTATTCCTGATATTACTGTCATAATTAAAGCTGTTAAAAACTGAGTTATTTTTTTAGCTTTTTCTGGTAACATTTGAACTAATGCTTCTATACCTATTAAGTGATTATCTCTATATGCAAAAGCTAGCCCTAAAAATATTATCCATATAAAAGATCCTACTGCTAATTCTTCTGCCCAATGATAGGTAAAACTCAAGAAATATCTAGTAAATACGTTTACAATTACAACAAGCATTGTAAATGCTAAGAAAAAACTCCCTATATTTAACTCAAACTCTCTTAGAAAATTTTTAAAAGGTTTTTTCATTTTAATTTAATCCTCCTCACAAAGACTTTTAACTTTAGGTGACTCGTCACCTAAAGTTATCTATCTTAATAATATATTAAATTCTTTTTATTATAATCCCGCTTTAATGATCTCTAGTTCCGCCATGATTTCTTCATAGATTCCTGGAGTCCATTTGTCAAATTTTTCGAATACTGGTGCTGTTGCTTCTATAAATAGATCATTGTCAACTTCATGGAAGTTTACACCTTCTGCTTTTAATAAATCTT
>JARIDA010000034.1 GCA_029257065.1 Tissierellaceae bacterium
TCATAAGATAATATTTGATAGTAATAATGAAATTACTGACCTTCAATTTATTGAAGTAAATAACTCCTTTAAAAAACATACTGGAATTAAGACTGGAAATATATCTAAAATTATATTAGAGAACTTCTTTTCAGAGATAATGGGTGAAGAATTTGATATATTAGGATTTTATAAAAGAATATCTAAGAATGGTAAGGGAGAAAATTATGAGAAGTATTTAGAAGAAATAGATAAATATTTCCAATATACTATTTATAATTATAAGAAAAATTATATTATAATTATTTGCAGAGATATAACAGAAATAAAAAAATTAAAAGAAATGCAAAATATTTTAAGACAAACTATTGATAGTTTGCCAAGTAGATTATTTTGGAAGGATAAAAACTTTAAATATTTAGGTGGAAATAAAACTTTTTTTGAATATACTGGATGCAATATTGAAGAAATAAGAGGAAAAGATGACTATCAAATAAATTGGAAAGGTGCATCTTCACCAAATTTGTATAGAAAAGAAGATGAATATGTAATAAAAACAGGTCGACCATTATTAAATTATAAGGAAGAAGTAATCAATGCTAATGAAGAAAGACATTGGATTAAAACAACTAAAATTCCAATATATGATACTGAAAACAATATATCTGGATTGCTAGGAAGATTTGATGATATTATTGAAGATAAAGAAATAGAAAGTGAATCAAGAAATAACTGGTTTAAAATTGAACAGTTGATGCGGATAAGTAGATCTATTATTTGGGAAGTGGATAAAAATGGTAAGTATACATATATTAGTTCAGAAGCTGAACATTTATTTGGATATAGTTTTGATGAAATAGTAAATAAGAAATATATATATGAAACAATTGAAAAGAATTTACAAGAAGAATATAAAGAGTATATTTTAACAATTATAAATAAAAAGGAAATGCTGTCCAATTTCGAGAGTAAATTAAAAACTAAAAATAATGAAGGTGTATGGGTTTTAACAAATGGATTTCCTGTTACGGATAATAAAAATGAACTGGTAAGTTATAGAGGGATAAGCACAGATGTCACCTGTTTAAAGAAAATAGAAGAAGAGATTAGATATTTAAGCTTCAGAGATCAATTAACAGGACTATATAATAGAAGATTTTTTGATGAAGAGCTAGAAAGACTGGATACAGAAAGAAATCTGCCATTAAGTTTAATAATGATAGATATAGATGGATTGAAACTTATTAATGATGCATTGGGCCATAAAATAGGAGATTCCTTGATTAAAAAAGTTGCTAATATAATAAAAAAAGAATGTCGGTCAGATGATATTATTTCTAGAATAGGTGGAGATGAATTTGTTATATTATTTCCAAAAACTAGCATAGAAGAATCAAAGATACTTATGGATAGGATTAATAGAAAAATAAGAAAAGAAAGTATGGGTGCGATAAATATTTCAATATCCTATGGATGTGAATCAAAAGATAATATTTATGAAAATATTGAAGAAGTTTTAAAAAAAGCAGATATTAAAATGTATAATCATAAAAACAGGAGAAAAGAAAATATACGTAAACAAAATATTGAAAATATTTTAGAAAAAATGTTCCAAGAGAGTAAAGAAGAAAAAAATCATTCAGAAGGTGTAAGTAAACTAGCTGTTGAAATTGGAAAGGCACTTGAACTAACTGAAATAGAGATTGAGAAATTAGAAATTATAGGGAAGTTTCATGATATTGGAAAAATTATTATTTCAAAGGAGATAATTAATAAAAAAGATCAACTTAATTATGAAGAATGGAAAGAAGTAAAAAGACACTCAGAATTAGGCTATATAATATTAAACTCTTCTGATAAATATAATTTTATTGCTAAAGATGTTTTACATCATCATGAACGGTATGATGGAAAAGGATATCCTGAAGGACTTAAAGGTGAAGAAATACCTCTTAATTCAAGAATAATTGCCCTTGCAAATGCCTATGATACTATGAAAAGAGATAGACCATATAGAGAGGCTGTTTCTAGAGAAGAGGCTAAAAATATTGTTTTAGAAGAGTCGGGTAAACAATTCGATCCAAAAATAGTAAAAGTTTTTTTGGAGTCCAGGATAATAGAGAATCATAAAATTAGATAGTTTAGATAATATCAACCTATATTAAGGATGTGATTTTATGTTCCAAATATATACTTTAGGTGATTTTGATATTAAAATTAATAATAAGTCCATATTAAAATCTATAGAAAATCAACATCGACTTATGAAATTACTTAAATACTTTATTACATTTAATAATAGGAAAGTCTTACCCTATAGGATAATGGATGAGCTTTGGATAGGAGAGGAATTTAAAGATCCTTTAAGTGTGCTTAGAACACAAATATCCAGACTTAGAAATATGATTGATTTTGATTTATACGAAAAGGAGCCTTTTTTTACAATTGATTTCATTGATGGATATTATCTTTTTGAATTAAAGGATAACTGTGAAGTTGACTTTATAAAACTTGAAAGTTGTATTAATAGAAATAATCCAATAACAATAGACGGAGAGACTCTAGATGTTTGTAAAAAAGGAGTTAGTCTATATAAAGGAGAATATTTAAGTGAACTTGGTTATGAAGATTGGTTAATGCCAGTGAGAAACAGATTAGACAGATTATATATAACAGGACTAAGTAGATATTTAGAAATCTTAAAAGAGAAGTCTATGGATCTTAATATAATTTCTACTTGTGAAGAAGCGATAAATTACAAGCCAGATGAAGAAATTATATATCTGTTTCTAATTGAATCTTTAGTAAATATAGGTCAAGATAAATGTGCACTAAATCATTATCAATATTATACCAAAAGAATCTATACAGAATATGGAGAATCACCTAGTAACAGTATGAAAGATTTATATGAAAAAATTAAAAAAGGTGAAGAAGAAATACCAAAAACTTTGAATTTAGCTACAATTGATAAGGAAATATGTAAAGCAGATAATTTTGAAGGAGCAATGTTATGTAATAGTTCCTATTTTAGTTTTTTATATAATTTTATTATGAGAATGAAATATAGGGAAGAAAATATAAATATTTTTATAGGGATTATTACAATATTCAATTCAGGTTATATAGAGTCTCCTGAATCAAATATTAAAGAAGGTATGTGCATATTGCTTGATACAATATATAATAATCTTAGAAAAGGAGATGTAATTACCCAATGGAATGAAAATCAAGCCTTATTATTACTATTCAGATTAGATGATGTTGATATTAAGCCAATATCAGAACGTTTAGAGTGTCAATTCAATCAAAGAATAGAAAAAAATAATATTTTACTAAATATTAAATTCAAAAAAAAATAAAATATATTTTAATTTAAAACCCTTAGGATATCAACATCTTAAGGGTTTTATTATATGTAAACTTTACTATGAAATCGATATGTAATCAAATTGAAGTTGTCAGGCAATTCTGAAAAGTTATAATGTGTACAAGAAGATGCAATAAAGGTTAAATATAGAATGTTTAGACATTTAGATAGAGTTGGAGGTGGTTTATATGAATAAAGGAATTAAAATAATTTTAGTTTACATAATTTCTATTACTATGATAATATCTGCGGGAGCTTACTCATATGCTACAGGACTAAGTGTTGGAGAAGGGGATACATCTGAAATTAATTCTTCTGAAGAAGCAAGTGAATCTGAAGAAGCAAGTGAATCTGAAGAAGCAAGTGAATCTGAAGAAGCAAGTGAATCTGAAGAAGCAGGTGAATCTGAAGAAGCAGGTGAATCTGAAGAAGCAGGTGAATCTGAAGAAGCAGGTGAATCGGAAGGCAAAGATAAAACTGAAGGCGAAGATAAAACTGAAGGCGAAGATAAAACTGAAGGCGAAGATAAACCAACGGAACCAGCGGAACCAACAGAACCGATAGAACCAACGGAACCAGTGGAACCAGTTAAACCAACGGAACCGACAGAACCAATAAAACCAGTGGAACCAGTTAAACCAGCAGAACCGACAGAACCAATAAAACCAGTGGAACCAGTTAAACCAGCGGAACCAACAGAACCAATAAAACCAGTAGAACCAGTGGAACCAGTTAAACCAGAGGAACCGACAGAACCAATAGAACCAGTGGAACCAGTTAAACCAGCGGAACCAATAAAACCAGCGGAACCAATAAAACCAGTAACACCAGTAGCACCAGTAACACCAGTAACACCAGTGGCACCACCAGTACCAAAGCCGATTCAAATTATTGAAACAGTAAGATTAAGTGCAGAAGTAATTCCAGACAATATAGTTATGAACCGTGATACTTTAAACTATGAAATTAAACTTAAGAATACTGGAGATTTAGATATAAATAATATAATTATATCTGATAGTTTAGGACTTAGAGAAAAAACTAAAATAGGATCAAATGATGAAAGAAAAATTGAAGGAAGTTTTCATATAGATAGATTTAATACTTTAAAAGAGATAGGAAATCAGATAAATATTATTGGAGAAGCAGGAGGTAAAAAACTTTATTTATCATTAACTTTTAGAGTCGAAGTAGAGATCCCAAAAGGGTCTATTACAATAACCAATAAAGTTTTTGGAGAAACTGGAAAAGATGAAATATTTGATGTATTTGTAAAAGGACCAAGAGATAGTCTTCATACAGTTTCATTGCGGAATGGCCAATCTAAGACTATTAACAATTTATGGCTTGGAGATTATACAATAAGCTCTAAATCTCCAATGAATTATGAACCGAATAGAAATAGAACTTCAGTTGAAATTACAAATAATAATCGGAATGAATTTGTAGGAGTAAGACATACCCGAAACAATGATGGTTGGTTTTATAAAGATTCTAGCCAAATTGTTTATGGAGAAAGAATAACCAATACAGAGAAGAGTATTCAACTTTATAATTATGTTTTTAATGGAGAAGAAAAAAGATTTGATGAAATTAGCTTTGATATAACAAGGGAAGAAATGCCACAGTCATCAGGAGGATCAGGAGGAGAAAGTGGTGAGTCTGAAACAATTGTTGATCAAGAGAAAAATGAAAATAATAATGAGGATTTCAAAGATGATAAAGAAGAATTCTTGAAACCAGAAAAATCAGAAGAATCTGAAGAAAAAGAAGAATCAGCTCCAGAAGAAGTGGAAAGACCTGAAGTAGTAATACCTGATGACCCGATAGAAGATCCAAAGGAGAAAGAAGACAAAGAGGAAAAAGAAAATAAAGAAAAAATAGATAATGATACTAAAGAACCGGATAAAGTAAAAGAACCAGAAAAATCAACAAAACCAGATGAGATAGAATCGGTGAAAGATTCTGAAGAACCAGTAGACATAGAATAAACTGGAGGTATTGATATGAGAGAGAAAAAAGACAATAAAGCTTTAAAATTGATTTCAAATATATTTTTCACAGTATTTATGCTAATAATGGTCTTCTTAATAATCATGACAGCTCAATCAAGATTTACGGGAAGAGAACCATCTCTATTTGGAAATAGATTATATGTTGTAGACAGTGGAAGTATGGAGCCAACACTACCATTAAATTCACTTATATTGGTAAATGAGAAGAATCCTGATTTGATTGAAAAAGGAGATATCTTAACATATGATGTATCTTCTGATGCTAGAGTAACCCATAGAGTAATAGATGTGGGAGAGAATAATGATTACTTTATAACTCAAGGTGACGCAAATAATGTTGAGGATTCAGCTCCAGTAGAAAGAGAAAATGTTATAGGAGTAGTAAGATTTACAATTCCCTATATTGGATATGCTTTTAGATTTTTAAGTAGTACTCCAGGAATAGTATTCATATTAGGAGTTGGATTAATAGCTTTTATAGCACCAATCTTATTTAAAGCAAAACCTAAACAAGTTTAAGAGAGGGTGAGGTATATGAAAAAGAAATTAACTATATTTTCAACAATTCTCTTAATATCATTAATGGTAGCCGGGGGGACATTATCTTGGTTCGCATTTGGATCAGATTTGTCAATAGCAGAGCCTAAAATGGGAACAGTAGATGTGGATGTTATTAATAGTAGTTTAAAAAATATTAAAGTTAAAAATTCTGGTTCAAACGAAATATACATAAGAGTTAGATTGATACCCCAGTGGGATGATCAAAGCTTATCTGTAGCAAATGTAAAAATAAAGATAACAGATAATTGGATAGAAAAAGATGGATATTATTATTATAAACATAAAGTAAAAAGAAATGAAAGAACAGCAAATTTAATAAGAGATATAATTTATACAGATTTAACAGAAGAATATGAAGGTGCAAGATTTACACTCGAAGTAATAGCAGAAGGAGTGCAAAGTACAAATGAAGCTTGGAAAGATACATGGAGTATAAACAGTTTACCATTTTAATTTAAAGTACTTTGGCAAACTTAGAGAGATCTAAGGACGCAAAGCTCAGGACCTTATTCTAGAAGGTAGCCTGGCTGCATATACTAAATTATTTTAAAGGGAGGTAAGGATAATGATAAAGAGAAATATGACAGTAGGAACCAGTATCGTCTTAGCAATACTGCTCATAGCAGGGGGAACTTTTGCTTGGTTTACTGCAACAGCAGATCCAGTAACAAATGCCTTTGAAGCAGGAACAATAGAAATTGAGTTAATAGACGATTTTGAAGGAGCTACAAATGTAAATCCAGGAGACTGTTATGAGAAAGTAGTATATGTAAAGAATACAGGTTCAAAAAGAGCAATGATAAGAGTAGAAGCATCTTTTGAAATTGAAGGTAGAACCATAGTACCTAGTGATTTTGCTAATATGGTGGATATGCCTATATTGAATGGATGGGTATATGAGGATGGATATTATTATTATCCAAATATAGTTGAACCAGGACAAGAAACTCCGAATCTTATGGAAGAAGTATGTTTTAGTGGTCCTAATATAGGAAATGAATATCAAGGAAAAACATTTAAAATTATACTAGGAGCAGATGCTATACAAGTAACTCATAATGCTCCAACAGATGAAGGTTGGAAATTCGACCCATTAGCAGGAGAGCAATAAATATTTATAGAAAATCACTTTAATATTTGTTTAAGAGGAGGAAAGGAAAATGAAAAAGAGAAGAATGATGTTAGGAACAAGTATGTTGTTGGCAGTATTACTTATAGCAGG
>JARIDA010000044.1 GCA_029257065.1 Tissierellaceae bacterium
TCATGATTGTACAGAAGAAGATGCCATAGAAAAATTAGAGGAATTTAGAAGAGAAATAGAAGAGTATGATTTTATTTATAATAACTTCAAAGCAAATATAACTGTATCAATAGGAATCTATAAAACATTAGAAAATCAAAAATATCAAGAAATATTAAAAAAAGTTGACAAGAAACTTTATAAATCAAAAGAAAAAGGAAGAAATGTTGTTAGTATATGATTAAAGAGGAGAAGATTTAAATGGCTAAAATTTTAATATGTGATGATGAGCCAGGACTAAGAAAAGTATTAAAGAGATATGCAGAATTTGAAGGCCATAAGGTTTTAGAAGCAGCAGATGGTATAGAAGCTATTGAAGTATTCAAAGAAAATGAAATTGATATAATAATTATGGATATTATGATGCCAGAATTAGATGGATTTTCTGCTGTTAAAGAAATTCGTAAAAAATCTGAGATACCAATAATAATGCTTTCAGCTAGAGGAGAAGAATATGATAAGGTGTTGGGCTTTGAATTAGGTATAGATGATTATGTTGTGAAGCCATTTTCTTCAAAAGAAGTTATGTTAAGAGTAAATGCAATTTTAAAAAGAGTAGATAGACAGGAATCTAAAACAGATAAAATAAATAATAAGGATATATTTGAAAGAGAAGGATTAAAAGCAGATTTTTCAGCATATAAGGTTTTGGTAGACGGAGAAGAAGTTTCAATGGCACCTAAGGAATATGAATTATTATTTTTTCTAATTCAGAATAAAAATATTGCCGTGACAAGAGAAACAATTTTATCGGAAGTTTGGGGTTACGATTATATGGGGGATGATAGGACTTTAGACACTCATATGAAATTACTTAGAAAATCCATTAGTCCATATGGAAATTTAATAAAAACAATTCGTGGAATAGGATATAGATTAGATGAATAGTAAAAAAATAAAATGGAATGTATTTATATATTTTTTAATTTTCACAGGTTTCCTATTAGGATTATTATGGATTTTTCAAACAGTGTTTTTAAGTGATATGTATAAATTTGTACGCAAACAGGAAATGAATTCTGCCATTGTTCAAGTGGAAGAGAATATAAATAGTCCTAAATTAGATCAAATATTATTTGAAATAGAATTGAATAAAGAAATTATAGTAAGGCCAACAAAGGATTTTCAAAGGCCTGGTCAGAGAAGAATGAATAGAAGACAGGAAGAAAGCATTACTAAAGAACATAAATTTAAATTAGAAAATGGTAAAGATACTTCATTAACATTCTATGCACTAATAACACCAGTAGATGCAACTGTATCAACTTTAAAAATACAATTATTAATTGTATCAATTATTATGATAATATTTTCAATAATCATGGCAAGCATAATCTCGAAACGAATATCTAAGCCTATTGAGAATATAAATAAAAGTGCTAAAAAATTAGCTATTGGTAATTATGAAGTGGATTTTACTGGTGAAGGTTATTTAGAGGTTAGGGAATTAAGTAATACACTTAATATAGCTACTAAAGAACTGTCAAAAGTAGAAAAGTTAAGACGTGATTTAATGGGAAATATATCACATGACTTAAGAACACCTTTGGCACTTATTTATAGTTATGCTGAGATAATGAATGATTTTCCAGAAGAAATTACTCCTGATCAAAGCCAAGTTATTATGGATGAAACTATGAGATTAACCTCTTTAGTAAATGATATTTTGGATATTTCTAATTTTGAAACAGGTAATTATGAACTTAGTCAGTCTAGATTTAATTTAACAGAAGTTTTAGAGGAGACTATAAATCGTACAGAAGAATTTATTAAAAAGAATGGATATAGTTTGAAATTTGAATATACAAATCATATATATGTGGATGCAGATAAAGTAAAAATCACACAAGCTTTCTATAATTTATTGACCAATGCAATAAATCATACAGGGAATGATAAAACCGTATGGATAAAGCAAATAGTTGAAGATGATATGGTTAAAATACAAGTCATAGATAATGGTGAAGGCATTGAGAAAAAAGATTTACCAAATATATGGGAAAGATATTATAAGTTAAATAATACACACAATAGAGCTTTAATAGGCACAGGCTTAGGTCTATCAATTGTAAGAGAGATAATTGAGTTACATGGGGGAAAATATGGAGTTGAGTCTAAACCGAGAAAGGGAAGTATATTTTGGTTTAGTCTAAAGAGAGAAAATAAAAAGATGGAATGTAAATAATTTACATTCCATCTTTTTATATCTTTTTATTTATTGTTTATGGATTCATCTCTTAGACAAAAGCCAGAATGAGATCTGTTTCCACCATTTCTTTTACCTCTATCTTTACCTTGTCCTGAAAACATAGGTTTTCGACCCTCTTCAATATCCAAAAGTACTTGATTGTAATGTTCTTCAGTTATAAAACCATCTTCAAATTTTTCAGTTATTCTTTCTTTTAAACTATTAGTTCTTCCAATCTTATCCTCTTCAGTAAGCTCTACTCTCCTAAAGTTTAAATTATCACCTCTATTATCCTTTGAAGCAAAAGAGGTAAATCCACTAATTAACATTGTGCCTACTAGTAAACCACCTAAAACAATTTTACTAAATTTTTTCATAATAAACACCCTTTCTTTATTTTAGTTAGACAATGCTTTCTTGTCTTCTTAAATACATAATATAATATGTTATTGAAGTCTAGATGTTTTCTATCTGAACTTTAGATGAATATTATTAAAAGGGTGCAGTGTTTTTTAAATCAAATCTTCTTCTTTTTTTCTGATTGATTTAAAACCAGAAATTACATCATTTATTTCTTCTGTAATACTATTTTGTCTCTCACGTCTGTATTCATAATTTAATTCCTCTAATCGCTCTTTAATATTTTCATCCGCTGATTGCATTGACGATAGTCTACTTGCATTTTCAGAGGCAAGTGAATAGCAAAATGCCCTATATATTGTAATGAAAAAATATTGTTTAATTAAATCCGATATTATATCTTGTTTCTCTCCAAAGTATATGGGCACACTTTTAGAATCCCAGTGAGTTTTACTTTTAGATATTTCTAATAGGTCAATTGGGAATAGTAGCTCAGTATCCTCAATAAATGTTGAATCTGCTTTAGGTGTATTATAATAGAGTATTATTTCTTCAATAGGTATTTCATTTCTTAAATTATCAATTGAAAAAAGTAACTCATTAACTCTGGAACCAATACTATCTGGAGTTAAAGGCTGCATAAATGATTCATAAATAGAAAAATCATCCTTTAGTCTTTGGACTATCTGTTGCCCAATTATCATGACTCTATGATTATCTTCAGAAGGTATATTCTCACTGGCAAAATTAGCTATTCTCTCGTTAAATCTACCAGCTAATCCATGATCGGATCCAAAAACTATATGTAAACTAGCACCTTCTGTAAAATCGAAAATAGGGGCTAAGTTTTCTTCTTCAGATAGAACTATATAAAGTGACATATCTAAAACTTTACGATATTCCATAGATGCTCTAGCTGCATTTTGAAATTGATTTATGCTGCTAGAAGCATGAGCTTTCATTGTACTTACAATTGATTGAAGATTTTCTGCTGAATTTATATTTCTTTTTAACTCTTGTAATCCGGCCATTATAAATTCATCTCCCGTTTTAGAGTGGACTTTACATTTTCAATAAATCTATTCTTAACATCATCTCTTAAAACCTCATCACTTAATAAATTCTCTCTAAATTCATTATCATCCCTTACAATTTTTTTTATTATTTCCTCTGCTACATCTATTTCTTCTAAATCAACCACATCTAATAAACCAGTTGTAACAGATAGTAAAACCCCTATTTGTTCAGTTACTTCCATAGGCTGGTGTTGAGGTTGATTTAATATCTGTCTTATCCTACGACCTCTTTCAAGAGTTTTTCTTGTAGAGTCATCTAATCTAGTTCCGAAACTTGCAAAGGCTTCCAATTCTTCAAATTGGGAATAGGTAAGTTTTAGAGCACTAGTTATATTTCTATATGATGGAAGTTGAGTTTGTCCACCTATTCTTGAAACAGACACTCCAATTTGAACTGCTGGAAGATTACCTCTCTGATAGAGTTTAGGAGATAAATATATTTGTCCATCGGTTATGGAGATTAAATTTGTTGGTATATAGGCAGATAAATTCTCAGCCTGTGTTTCTATAATTGGTAGAGATGTAATGCTGCCCCCGCCAAATTCATCTTTTAAATGTGTTGACCTCTCTAAAAGTCTAGAATGGATATAAAATATATCTCCAGGAAAAGCTTCTCTTCCCGGTGGTCTTTCAAGCAAAAGGGAAAGCTCTCTATAGGCTCTGGCATGTCTAGTTAAATCATCATAAACTATTAATACATCTCTTCCCTTTTCCATAAAATACTCAGCAAGTGATGTTGCAGCATAAGGAGCAATATAGGAAACTCCTGGAGGGTCCTCAGATCCAGCAATCATTACAATGGTGTTGTTCATTACATCATTTGACTTTAGAATCTCAATTGTCTTGGTAACAGATGTAGTCTGTTGACCTATTGCACAATATATACATATAACCCCAGTATCTTTTTGATTAATAATTGTGTCAATAGCTATGGTTGTTTTACCCGTTTGTCTATCACCAAGTATTAACTCCCTCTGTCCTCTTCCAATGGGAACAACGGAATCAATAACTTTTAATCCTGTTTGTAGAGGTTCAAAAACAGGAGCTCTTTTGATTATTGGAGGAGCTTCTCTCTCTATGGGATAAGCTTTATCAGTATATACTGGTCCATTATTATCCAAAATAACTCCAAGTGGACTTATAACCCTACCTAGAAAATCTTCAGTTACAGGTATTTCAGTCACTGTATAAGTTCTATTTACTTTATCGCCAGATTTAATTCCATAAAAATCTCCAAGAAGAATAACTCCAATAGAATTGGCATCTAAATTAAAGGCCATCCCCATTAAACCATTGGGAAAGCTTATCAATTCTTCATTTTGTACTCCCTTAAGGCCCTTTACTCTTGCAATTCCACTATCTATAGAGATAACAGTTCCACTTTCCATTATATTTCCAACTTTTAAATTCTTAGTAAAAGAATCTTCTACAGCTTGATCTAAAAGTGTGAATTGTTCTTTTAACATAAAAGCACCCCTAGTTTACTTTTTTTCCAATGTATTAATAATATCATCCTCTATTATATCTAAATAGTTTTTTATACTTGTGTGAACAGTATGTGTATCCATATTAAGTTCAAATCCTAATATTAAGTTTTCATCTAATTCATAGGATATATTTTCTAAATTATTTATTTGATCCTTTAATACTTTTTCAATTTCATTCTTCTCATTTTCAGAAATATTTCTAGCACTGTACAATTTTAAATTTTTTTGATCATTCAAAATTTTATTATCTTGAGTTTTCTCTTCTAAATCACTTATCGCTCTAATAAAGGATTTAAAAACTTCCTCTTCTAATTCCTTTGAAGATATGGTTGAAAGTATATGGGAGGCTATTTTAACAGCATTCTTACCTAACTCCTTGCTTAATCTTTCTAAAAAACCATCTTTTTCATCTTCAATTTCTTTTAAGTAAATATTTCTCTTTGCTTCAGCTTCTTTTTTATAGTTTGTTAATAATTCATCTCTTCTCTCTTCTGCACTAATTCTTGCCTTTTCTAAAAGCTCTCTCTTCTCTTCATCTATATCTGCTATTCTTGCATTGTACTCATTAATTAACTCTCTCGCCTCTGCCATTTCT
This sequence comes from Tissierellaceae bacterium, assembly GCA_029257065.1. Lineage (GTDB taxonomy): Bacteria > Bacillota > Clostridia > Tissierellales > Tissierellaceae > JARIDA01. Next base: position 5,746 of record JARIDA010000044.1, read on the forward strand.
CTATCAGCTTCTATTTGTGATTTTGAAATTCTCTCCTGTCTAGTTTCCATTGCATTTATCACAGGTTTATAAAGAAGTTTTTGAAGAATAAATAGCATTATAAAAAAGTTAATTATCTGAGCTATAATTTCAAACCAACTTATTTGCATATTATTATCCTACTACCAAATTCCAAAATGGATTGGCAAATAATAAAATCATTGATATTACAAAGCAGTAAATAGCAGTTGATTCGATCATGGCAAGACCAACAAAGAGTGTTCTAGAGATTGTATTTGATTCATCTGGTTGTTGAGCAATAGACTTTAAAGCTTGTGATACAGCTTTTCCCTGTCCTAGGGCTGGGGCTATTGATCCTATGGCAATTGTTAAACCGCCCATTATTATAGATGTCATACCAATTAAACCTATATTATCCATAAATAATCCTCCTTATTAATTTTATAATTCTGTTTTTTCTTTATCCTTAGTTGTTGCAGACGCAATATAAACTATTGCTAATATTGCAAATATATAAGCCTGTATTACCCCTGTTAAAAGGCCAAGGGCTTGTATTATCACTGGGAAAAACAGTGGAACTACCCCAAGAAGTATTACAACTATAATACTTGAACTCATAACATTTCCATAAAGACGAATAGCAAGGGATAGTGTTCTAGATATTTCACTTATAATATTAAATGGAAGCATTATAAAAGTTGGTTTTATATACTCTTTTAAATAATCTAAAATCCCCTGATCCGCTATTCCATAAGCAGGTACTGCTAAGAAAACACATATAGATAAAGCGATAGTAGTATTTAAAGATCCTGTTGGAGCTGTGAATCCAGGAACTATTGAAAGTATATTTGAAGCCAATATAAATATAAATAGCGTTCCAATAAACGGAAGGTATTTATCAGGAGCCTGTTGACTAATTTGTCGGATTTGAATATTAATAGTTTCGATCAAAGCCTCCAACATATTTTGTCCTTTAGAAATATCTCCCTCTATTTTTAAATTTCTAGTAAGTAAATAGGAACCTATAGAGAGTATTAACATTGTAATCCAGGTAAATACTAATGTAGCTGTAATTCTGACAAATCCGAATTGGAAATATAATATTTCACTTGGATCTATTACCATATAATCACCCCTTTTTAAGAGAACTTGATACTGGTTCTTTTAATTTAAAAATCATAATTACCCTAACTAATATTACACCTGCAAGAGCTAATAATATATCTTTTATTCCTTTTTGTGCTATAAAGTAAAAAACAATTAAAAGCAAACCCATTCTAATTACAAAACTAATTGCCATAATAAAACCAGGGTGTTTAAAACTAGTTATTCTCTGAACAATTAAATATAATCCTCCAAAATAGACTACTCCTAAAATAAGTCCAATAAGAAAAGCCATTATTAAAATCCCCCTATTCTTCACTTTTTTCTTTGATCCAACGCCAAGCATTGAAACTACCCATAATAACTCCAACAAAAAGAAGAGTAATAGTCCAGGAAAACTTTTGAGAATATTTTTTGTCTAAATATATTCCAAGAGCTATTCCAAGAAGGGTGGGAATTGCAATAGACCAACCAACAATTCCAAAAAGACCTATTCCAAACATAATTTCAGAACCTTCTTTTTCAGATTTGATTTTACTTTTAGACTGTTTTTTAATCTCTTGAAGAAGCTCTTCTTCAGGTGATAGTTTCTTTTTATCCAAAAAATCACTTCCTTTATGTGTCCAGTTCTATGAACCGTTTTATAGTATCAGTTTCAAGTCTAATGAGCACCTCCCTGGCTTTCTTTTGTTGTTCATCTAGTATTCGGAGACTCTCTTCAACCATATTACTAATTTCTTCTAAGGATTTGCCAGCAATAGCTTGAAAAGTTGAGATAAAAACCTTATCTCCCTCCTTAACTACAACTCCCTGACTAATGGCAAAGTAAATATCTTCATCTTCATGAGTATTAATAGTTAAAATACCTGTTCTTAAAGTCCAAGTAGCATCAATATGTTTTGGAAGAATTTGAAAATCTCCATTAGAACCAGGAGCAGTGATCTTTGCAACCTGCTTTTCTAAAATAGTTTTATAGGGAATAATAAGTTTAATTTGCATTTTTATCTCTCTCCCTTTTTCTTTCCACCGCCTCCTCTATATTTCCAATCATATAAAGGTCATTTTCATGATAATCTGCAAATTCATCATTTAGAATTCTTTCGCATCCATCCAAAGCATCTTCAATTTGAACTAGTTTTCCCTGGTTACCAGTAATATCCTCTGTAGTAAAAAATGGTTGGGTTAAAAATCTTTCGATTTTTCTTCCTCTATCTACAATTTTTCTATCTTCAGTGGACAATTCTTCTATACCAAGCATTGCAATAATGTCTTTTAAATCCTCATAGGTGGCCAGTGTTTTTTTAATTTCACGAGTAAGATTATAATGTCTATCACCTACTATGGATCGATTTAACATTTTTGAAGATGAATTTAAAGGATCTATAGCAGGATAAAGTCCTTCACTAGCTCTCTTTCTGGAAAGCACTACAGAGGCTGACAGATGGGAAAATGTATGTGCAGCACTAGGATCTGTAAAATCATCTGCTGGAACATATACAGCTTGAATAGATGTAATAGCTCCGGATTCAGTACTGGAAATTCTCTCTTGAAGTTCAGACAACTCACTGGCTAAAGTAGGTTGATATCCAACTCTAGAAGGCATCTTTCCCATAAGACCAGAAACTTCAGAACCTGCTTGAATAAATCTAAAAACATTGTCTATTAATAAAAGTACATCTCTTTTTTCCACATCTCTAAAATGCTCTGCCATGGTGAGAGCAGCGTGTCCCACTCTAAATCTGGCACCAGGAGGCTCATTCATCTGAGCGAATATAAGAGCAGCATTTTTTAATACTTTGGCTTCCTTAATTTCTCTATATAATTCTTCCGCTTCTCTAGATCTTTCGCCAATACCACAAAAAATACTATATCCCTTAGTTTTAAGAGCAGTATTATTAATAAGCTCTGTAATAAGCACTGTTTTACCAACACCTGCTCCACCAAACAATCCTGCCTTTTCTCCTTGAGCTAAAGGAGAAATAACATCAATTGCTTTTATTCCAGTTTCAAAAACCTTATCTGTAGTACTTCTACCAGAAAAAGGTACTGGTTTTTGGTGAATGGATTTTCTTTCAACTTCACCTAAATCTTCTCCACTTAAAACATTCCCAAATACATCAAACATTTTACCCAGTATAGGAGTTCCTACAGGAATCATTAAAGGTCCACCAGTATCAATCACAGAATCCCCCCTGGATAGTCCACCTGTTGATGTGAGAGCAATTGCCTTGACTGTTATATCATCTACATAAGAAGAAACCTCCAATATAACATGATCATCTTTTCCAGTAATAAGTTTGTTATTTAAATTTGGAATATTTCTTTCAAAAACAATTTCAATTACACTTCCACGTATAGTTTTAATATATCCATAATTTTTATTCATATTATCATCCTCTATTAGAAAATAATTTCTCTATAATAATCATTTACCCAGTATTATGTTTAATAACCGATGAACTACAGAATATTCAGTTAATTTAGATAGATATAAAAAATACCCTTAAGATATCTTAAGGGTATAAAATAATATTTATATACAATCAATAAAAATATCTACTATTTCTTCATCGAATTGTTTGTTTTTACCTGCTATCAGTTCTTCAATAGCCTCTTCTTTGGAAAGTGGTTCTCTATAAGGTCTTTCTGATGTCATTGCATCATAAGCATCGCATACACTTATAATTTTTGCAGACTTACTTATTTCATCTCCCTGAAGTCCCTTTGGATATCCTTTCCCATCAATTCTTTCATGATGAGCAATAACTATATTTGCCACATCACAGAAAATTCCAGAACTAGATAAAATCCTATACCCAATGGCTGGATGTCTTTTAACCTCTTCGTATTCTAAATCTGTTAATTTATCAGGTTTATTTATAATAGAATAGTCGATGGCTATTTTACCGATATCATGTAATATAGCAGCAGTTCTAAGAGCCAACATTTTTTCATGATCAAAATTTAATTTATTACCTACCATAACAGCGTACTCCTCTACCCTGTAAGAATGTTTTTGTTCTCTAGGATGTTTTTCATGAAGAGTCGCTATTATACTGTCTATAATGTCTTTTCTTTGACTAGTCCTATTAAGTAGTTTATCCTTATTCATGTGATCTTCAGCATCTTTTAGAAAATCATTAATAGATAATTTCTCAGAAGATTTCATTGAATACCCATAGGCAATTGAAAGATTTAAGTCTTTAATTTGGATACTATCTGATTTATTTCTCAATTTCCTCATAATTCTTCTTACCTTGACTTCATCTGTTTCTGGTAAGACAATAATAAATTCATCACCGCCAACTCTAGCTAAAATATCATTAGGTCCAATTATATTTTTTGCAACCCTTACCGTATGAGCAAGTAACTCATCTCCTATAGTATGTCCAAATGTGTCATTAACGATTTTTAATCCATTAAGATCAAGCATTATTATTCCCATTGGATATTTCTTATTAGTATCTAATTCATCTAACATTTTTAACAAATAATTTCTATTATAGGCTCCTGTCAATTGGTCATAATAGCTTAGATATTCTATTTCACGTATTTTTTCTCTTAATAGAGTTTCATCCATAATTGTAAACCGATAAAGTTTTTCATCAGAAGACTTAATACTATTAGCATGAATTTTAACATGTTTAATTATACCATCAATATTCAAATCTATTGTTAAGAAATATTCTCTATCAGATGAAATATTTCTTTTGAAAAAATATAAATCATCTTGACTATTTTCATGGACAAATTTAGTGAGAGATTT
>JARIDA010000057.1 GCA_029257065.1 Tissierellaceae bacterium
TATGCCACTATACCTGAGAGTATTGCAAATATAATATTTCTACCTGCCTGGATTTTAGTCTCTGTCGTTGGATTTGTTGCAGCTTATAAAGAGTTTGGGAATAATCGGACTTTTTCTGTGATAAATAGTGGTTTATCACTTATCAGCTTTGTAGTCACAATACCTTTATGGGTAATAGGAAATATGTAAATTTGATTTAAATAATCCGAATTTGTCATAATAAGAAATAAGACAAACCAAGCTATAATACTTAGAAACAAGGGTATACATTAATTTGGAACATTTTACAATAACAATATTAATTTATAATGGAGGTTTGATTTATGAATAATATGAAAAAAACTATTAGAAATATGTACAGGCTTTCAATTTTTTATTTTGTAGTAGCTCTTACTACTGGATTATTTCACCATAACATTGAGTATTGGACAAACTTTACTGGAATTTCTGTTTTAAAGTATGTTCACCCCCACTCAACCGTTTTAGGAGGGTTTTTATTTTTACTCTTACCCCTTTTTGTTAAAGTATTTTCAATCCATAAAAGTAAATATTTTAAACGGTTTATGATTATCTATAATGTGGGCTTAATTGGTTCATTGTTCTTTATGAGCTTTAAGGGAGTAAGGCAACTATATGACATCGCCATTCCTAAATTTTGGAATCACATGTCGAGCGGTCTTGCAGGAATTTCACACGTAATTTTAACGGTGGGTATATTCTTCTTATTTAGAACATTGCAGACTTCAATTAAAGAAAATGAATAAAGTAAAATTTATTCATTTCTGAGTTTGTCTTAAATGTAATTATGTAAAATTTATAAAAGTAGCTGAATATAATGATACATGCAGGATAGAGTTGGTTTTTGATTTTATCCTTTTTTGTTTTTTATTTTTGAGATTGTTATAATGTAGAATATTATTGTTTTATGTAAAACTAACTATAAATGTACTTGAAGGAAAAACTAAATAAGAAGAGAAATATTAAATTGAATAATACTTCACAGAAGGCTCTTAGAGAGCTTTTAGATACTTTAGACTGATTATATGGATGACCATGTATTAAATCAAAAAGAGGGAGTAGATGAAAGCCTCAATAGGCAACAGGTCCTTAATATACTTAAGGATTCAGCAAAGGTTGTGTGAATCAAAAATAATGTTGGAACTCACTCTTTAAGAAAAACTACTTATAATATTATGCTTTTCTTTTGTGTTACATTGTGTTACAATTATGAAAAGGAGTGATATTTATGAGTACAATTACAATAAGGCTTAATGATGAAGAACAAAAAGCTTTTAATGAATATGCAAAATTATATGATATTCCCTTATCTACTTTGTTTAAAAAAACTTTAGAGGAAAAAATTGAAGATGAAATAGATATGAAAGCTATTCAAGAATATGAAGAAAAAGTTAATAATGGATCTGTTGAAACTTATGGGCATGATGAAGTAAAAAAAATATTAGGTTTATAATATGAAATACCAAGTTGTTTATGAAAAAAAGGCTATAAAAAGTTTTTCTAAAATAGATAAGGGTCAGCAAAACATTATATTGGCCTGGATTGAAAAGAACTTAGTTAACACTGATAATCCAAAGAAATATGGAAAAGCTTTAAAAGGTAATTTAAATGAATATTGGAGATATAGGGTTGGTAATTATAGATTATTAGCAGAGATTAAGAATGATCAAATTAAAATCATTATTTTAAATATAGGTCATAGAGAGGATATATATAAATAATAAAATTAAAAATTTTAAAAAAGAGAAACTAAAAAAATAAAAAGTAACAACATAACTTAACTTCCTAATTATAGTTTGATATTATAATTAGGAAGTTCTTATTATATAACTCTAAGGAACCTTAATACAATTGGAATTATAGTAACTTTAAAATAAAAGTATTATAAGTTTTCTATTTTCTCTTTGGTAATATATTATTAACTTCAGAATGTGGTCTTGGTATAACATGTACTGAAATTAGTTCTCCTACTCTTTCAGCTGCAGCTTCTATTGATCCAACTAATCCTTTTGTTTCTATCATTCCTAATGCATTTGTATTTCCCATATTTACTCCTCCTAAATTTTAATAATATTCTATTTAAAAGCTTGTAACCAAGTTACTGCTGCTTTAAAATCTGCTGCCTTTAACTTTGCATGCACAGCAAAAAGAGATTCTAACGAAGGAGCTGTGCAATATGACATAGCTATTACTGATCTAGATATTACATGTGCCTACCATATACTCTCACCCCTATTATCAGAATAAGTATAATGTGCTCCATTATTTATTATGTCAACGTAATTCTCGCGCTAATTAGAATATTCTGATTAGCTAAAAGTGTATCAACGGTAATTCTAACAAAACCGTGCCTTCCATTAGCCATTGCTACTTTTCACTGCTATTGAATTTTCTCTGTATTAATTATTAAATATTGATTATAAATTTAATTAAACTTTAGAGAGGAATTGGCATTTGCTAATTTATTTATTTATATATATAATTAATAGTTAATATATATAAATAAAGGAGATAATATGGATAAGAAAAAGAGAAAAGCAGAAGATCCTTTGATATTTCAAGGGATTGAATTATTAAAAAGTGAAGAGGGATTTGCAGAAATAGAAATAGGATTAGAAGTTACAGAGGATATGATGAACCCTAATGGAACACTACATGGTGGTATGAGTTATACAATGGCAGATATTTGTGCTGGTTTAGGAGCCTATTATTTAGGCTATATAGTTACAACTATACAAGGTAATATAAATTATATAAGACCACATACAAAGGGTATGTTAATAGCTAAAAGCACTTTAGTCCATCATGGTAGAACAACAATAGTTTGTAGAGCAGATATATTTAATGAAGAAGAAAAACTTGTGGTGACAGGAACTTTTACCATGGCTGTCTTAGAAGAGAGATAGGAAAATTTCCTTATAATATTTAGGAGGATACTATATGAATGAAGGATTAAAAGAAGAACTAATTGAAAAATACGGAGAAAAGGTATCAATTATATTTGAACCACTTATATATAGTGGAGTGGAAATTGAAAAATGGGAAAAAGGAAATGTGGAACTTAAATTACCAGTTACAGAAAATATGTTGAACAGACATGGAATACTACAGGGGGGAATGAGTTATACTCTTGCTGATATGTCTGCTGGAATAACAGCAGTATCCTTAGGAGCTGGTGCAATAACGGTACAGGGAAGTATTAATTATATTAAATCAGTAAAAGAGGGATATATTTTCACTAAGAATAAAATTATTCATGAGGGTAAAAGTACAATTGTTATAAATGTAGAACTTTTCAATGAAAATAAAGAATTAATTTCTAATGGGGTATTCACAATGTTTATAGTTGATAGATATGATGTTTAAGGAGGAATATTATGGAGTTTAATCATTTAAAATATCAATACTCTTCAAGACGAAATTCAGTTTATGGAAAAAATGGAATGGTGGCAACATCAAGTCCATTGGCAGCAGAAGCGGGAATGGAAATATTAAAAAAGGGTGGAAATGCTATTGATGCTGCTGTAGCAACTGCAGCAATGCTAACCGTAGTTGAACCATCAGCAAATGGAATAGGTGGAGATTTGTTTTCCATATTTTGGCACGAAGGAAAACTTCATGGTTTAAACTCCTCTGGTCACGCCCCAGAACTTATGACAATTGAAAATATAAAGAAAAAGGGATATGAGAAAGAGATAAGTAAATTTGGACTAGATCCAGTTACTGTTCCAGGTATACCTAAAGGTTGGGCAAAGCTGGTTAATAATTATGGAAAACTAACACTGGAAGAGGTTTTAGAGCCAGCTGCAAAAATAGCAGAGACTGGTTACACAGTATCTGGCGCAGCTGCATATATGTTTAATAGAGCACATAAAAATTATTCCAAACAACTGGAGAAGTATCCAATATTAAAAACTTGGTTTGATGTATATGAAGAAAATGGTAAAACCAAGGAAGCAGGAGAAATTATAGTGCTAAAAGACCATGCAAGAGCTCTTAGGGAAATAGGTAAAACAGATGCAAAATCATTTTATGAGGGTCAAATAGCAGATGATATAGATAAATTGTCTAAAGAAAATGGAGGATTTATTAGAAAAGAAGATTTAATGAAATTTGAATCAGAAATGGTAAATCCATTATCTACTAATTATAAGGGATATGATATTTGGGAGATACCTCCTAATGGAATAGGTATTATAGCTCTTATGGGGCTTAATATTTTAGAAAACTTGGATTTAAGCGAAAGAGAGTCAATTGACACTTATCATAAACAAATAGAATCTTTAAAATTAGCATTTTCAGATGGTAAAGAATATATAGCTGATTTGGATTATATGAAGGTAGAAGTTGAAGATATGCTATCAAAGTCCTATGCGAAGGATAGGTCCGACTTAATAACTGATCAAGCAATGGATCCAAAATCGGGGAAATTACCAGTTTCAGGAACAGTTTATTTAGCAACAGCAGATGGTGAAGGCAATATGGTATCACTTATTCAAAGTTGTTATACAGGATTTGGTTCTGGAGTAGTGCTTCCAGGTTGGGGAATAAGCCTTCATAATAGAGGAAATCAATTTACTTTAGAAGAGGGAAAGGCAAATTCACTGGAGCCTAATAAAAGACCTTATCACACTATAATTCCAGGATTTATTACTAAGGATGGTAAAGCTGTAGGTCCTTTTGGAATAATGGGTGGGCCAATGCAGCCACAGGCACATATGCAAGTAGTCAGTAATTTAATAGATTATAATATGAATCCTCAAGATGCACTAGATGCACCAAGATGGCAGTGGGAAGAGGGTAAAAAAATAATGGTAGAGAAATCAGTACCATCACATATAGTGGAAGGGCTAATGCACAGGGGACATGATATATCAGTGGCAAGGGAGAGTTTAAGCTTTGGTAGAGGTCAAGTGATTATAAGAAATAAAAATGGAGCTCTTATAGGTGGAACAGAGCCAAGAACAGATGGATATATATCGACTTGGTAGATAGAGAAAAAGGGAAACTTAGCTTTCCCTTTTTTTATTTGAATTTTTTTAAAGCCAAAAGATCTTCTTTAGCATCATTTATATAGATATAACTATCCTCAATCCCTTGATTATAAATATTAGACGCCAAATTGTCTAAAAAGAAATCTAAAACTAGTTGACCAGCCAAATCTCCTAAATCCATATCGTATTCTTCTGAAAAGAATTCTTTGATTTTCCTTATCATGTCCTCTTGATTTTCTTCATTTAATTTAAATTTATCTTTCATAAATACCTCCCTATACAGTATATAATCTTTAATTGTCTATGTCCATTTTCATAAACTGGTCTTGAATAATTAACCAGTATCTTATATATTTTAGATTAGAGTGTAAATAAAAGATTGGAGTTGTATTATGAAAAATAAAAGAAAAATAGTTCAAGTTGTTAGATATTATAAAGAATTTGATAGAGATGAGATAAGGGATAATGGAGTTGGGGTGGAGATTCAAGATTTTACTGATCCAAATTTGTCAGAAGCAGAAATAGAAAAGATAAAATTTTTTTATAAAGAAGAGTTTAAAGATTTAGATTGTATTAGATCTATGCATGGACCTTTTATAGATTTGAATCCATTTAGTCCAGATTTAGATATTAGAAAGATAAGTTATAATAAATACATAAAATCATTAAAAATAGCAGCAGAATTGGAAATGGACTATATTATTTTTCATAGTCAGATGCATGATGGCCATCTAGAACCTATAATGAAAGAATATGTAATGGATTTAAACAAGGAGTTATTCGCTTCATTAATTTCAGATGTTCCTGAATATAAGGGATATATTCTAATTGAGAATATTTTTGAAAAAAATCCGGATTCATTAGCTGAATTAATAGAGACTATAGGTCAGCCTAGAGTAAGAATTAATTTGGATATAGGACATGCTAAATTAATGGATTTAACTATGGAAGATTGGATTGGAAAATTAAAAGATAATATGATTTATATGCATATTCATTCCAATAATGGTGATTTTGATCAACATATACCTCCAAAAGAGGGAGAGATAGATTTATTATATTCTCTACTGGATAAATATGAGATAGATCCAATATTGTCTTTGGAGTATAAAAAACAAAATTTAGAAGAGGAGTTAGAAAAATATATATAGTTAATTATTCTTTAAATGGGATACCTTCTAAATTTAGTAATTCTCTTTTAATATGCATACCAGCACTAAATCCTCCTAATTTGCCATTGGAATTTAAAACTCTGTGGCAGGGAATGATTATTAAAATAGGATTTTTCCCAATAGCACTACCAACTGCTCTTGAAGCTTTAGGATTACCTAAAAGTATAGAAATATCCTTATAGCTTCTAAAGTCACCATAATTTATATTAATTAGTGAATTCCAAACTTTTTTTTGAAAAACAGTTCCCTTAGCCTGGATGGGAATAGTGAAATTTTTTCTATCTCCATTTAAATATTCTGTTAATTGAATATGTGTTTTTTTAATTAACTCTGTTTCTCTGTTATTGTATATATTATAATCTGGAGAATCATCAGATTTGTATAAATTGGTTATCTTTTTTCCATTATCTACAATATGAATGTTACCTATAGAGGTATTATATGCAAAAATATTTTTCAAAAAACCACCTGCTTTCATATTTATTATAATATAAAAAATTAAATATTGTAACAATATAGATAGAAAACTGTAAATAACAATTATAATAAACGGAAAATATATTGGGAAATGTGATATAATACTAATAAGATAAATTTATAATAACTAAAATAATTTATATGGAGATAGGATATTATGAAAAAATATATAAAGACTTTAATATTTGTTCTAACAGTTATTTTAATATTTGGAGTAGTTTTATCTGATCCAACACAGGCAAAATTGGGAGAGAGTAATTTAAAAGATCGTATGGATACGTCAGTAAAATTTAAAACAGCAGAAGATACCTATGATTTCAAAGATTATAATATTCGTTGGAATAATACTGATTGGATTAAATTGGTTAGAGGGTCTAAGAATATATTAGAAATTAAATTAAATAGAAATATACTAACAAAAAGAAGAGATGAAATTATTCAGATTTTAGATAACTTACATTGTGATAGAAAAGAGAGTAAGCAAGAGACACTAATTAGAAAAGATATCATCAAGATAGACTATAATTTATTCAAGAGAATATATTGTATTGAGTCTGGTGAGGACGAGGACAGCCACATAATAATATCAGCTATATTTAATAAATAGATATGGCATTTTTTCATGCTCAAAATTTAATTTAAATAGAGAAGGGATGATATTATTATGAGACTATATTATGCAGGTTTAGATGTAGGTTCAACAACTGTAAAGTTAGTAATAATTAATAAGGATTATGAAATAGTAGATTCAATATATAGAAGACATTATTCAGATGTAAGAGAAACTGTAGGGAATATAATATTAGATAGTTATAAAAAATTTAAAAATGATAGACTGGCTATAAAAGTAACTGGTTCAGGTGGTTTAGGTGTTACTAAATGGTTGGATATTCCATTTATTCAAGAAGTAGTTGCTTCGACAAAGGGAATAGAATTATTTATTCCAGAAACAGATGTGGCAATTGAATTAGGTGGAGAAGATGCTAAGATAACTTATTTGGGAGAAGCACTGGAACAGAGAATGAATAGTATTTGTGCAGGAGGTACAGGTGCTTTTATAGATCAAATGGCATCTTTACTTGAAACAGATGCTGCAGGACTTAATAAATTAGCTGCAGCTCATAAATCAATTTATCCTATAGCATCTAGATGTGGGGTATTTGCTAAGACGGATATTCAAGCTTTAATAAATCAAGGGGCGACCCATGAAGATATAGCTGCATCAGTGTTTCAAGCAGTGGTAAATCAAACCATATCCAACTTAGCTTGTGGTAGACCAATAGAGGGTAATATTGCTTTTTTAGGAGGACCATTACATTTCTTAGGAGAGTTAAGAGAAAGATTTATAGAAACATTGGAATTAACCGAAGATGAAATAGTAAACCCAAGTAATGGACAATTATATATAGCATTAGGAGCTGCCATTTCGGCAATGGAGGAAAAACCAGCACCATTTGAAAAGCTTAGATATAAGGTATTAAATAGTCGATACAAACAAAGTTCAGAAATGAAACATTTGGAGCCACTATTTAAAGATGAAGAAGATTATAGAGAATTTAAAGAGAGACATGATGAGAATAAAGTGGAATATGTGGAAAAACCAGAGGAATATAGGGGGAAAACCTATTTGGGAATTGACGCTGGATCTACTACAACCAAAGCAATATTAATAAGTGAAGAAGATGAAATACTCTATTCATATTATGGACATAATAAAGGTAGACCAATAGATCAATCTGTAAAAATTGTAAATGAAATATATGAACAATTACCAGATATAGATATAACTTACTCATGTGTAACTGGATATGGGGAAGAATTAATAAAAGCAGGACTTAAAGTGGATCATGGAGAAGTAGAGACAATGGCTCACTATGAAGGAGCTAAACTATTTCAAGAAGATGTAGACTTTATACTTGATATAGGTGGACAGGATATGAAGGCCATAAGAATTGAAAATGGTGTAATAAATGACATCCTATTAAATGAGGCATGTTCATCTGGATGTGGATCCTTTATAGAGACCTTTGCCGAAAGTGTTAATATGAGTGCAGAAGACTTTTTAAATGAAGGTCTAATGGCCAAAGAGCCAATTGATCTTGGATCTAGATGTACCGTATTTATGAACTCTATGGTAAAACAGGCTCAAAAAGAAGATTTAACTGTAGGAGATATTTCTTCAGGTCTTGCCTATTCAGTGATTAAAAATGCTTTACAAAAGGTAATAAAAGTAAGAGATCCTAAGAGTTTAGGAGAGAAAATAGTGGTACAAGGTGGAACTTTTTATGGAGACGCTGTATTGAGAAGTTTTGAGAAGATATCTGGAAGAGAGGCAATAAGACCAAATATTGCAGGTCTTATGGGAGCACTTGGAGCAGCTTTAATAGCTAAGGAGCAATATGATGGGGAAAAATCAACCATATTAAGTCCAGAAGCGATCAAAGCTTTTGAATATAAATCAACTCAGATAAATTGTGGAAAATGTGGAAATAGTTGTCTTTTAACTATAAACACATTCCCAGACAAATCCAGATATGTAACAGGAAATAGATGTGAAAGAGGAATAGGTTTAACTGTTAATGAGAATAAACTTCCAAATCTATTTAAATATAAATCAGAAAGAACATTTGATTACGAATCTTTGCCGTTGAAAGAGGCGGAGAGAGGAATAGTTGGAATTCCAAGGATACTTAATATGTATGAAAACTATCCATTCTGGCATAAATTCTTCACAGAATTAGGATTTAGAGTTGAATTATCCAAAGAATCATCTAGGTCCACCTATGAGGATGGAATTGCTTCTATACCAAGTGAAACAGCTTGTTATCCAGCAAAGATAAGCCATGGACATATTTTAGATTTGATAAATAGAGATATAGAATTTATTTTCTATCCATCAGTTTTTTATGAAGAAAGAGAAAAAGAAGATACTGATAATCATTTGAATTGTCCAGTTGTAACAAGTTATACTGAGGTTATAAAGAATAATATTCAAGAGGTAAAAGATGAAAATATAATATTTAAAAATCCATTTGTCTCTTTTGACGATAGAAAGAGCTTGAATGAAGAACTTTATAGATCACTTGAAGAATTTCAAATTAGTAAAAGAGATATAAAAAGAGCTTCAGAAAAAGCTTGGGAAGAATTAGAGAATTATAAAGCTGATATTAGAAATAAGGGTGTAGAAACTATAAAGTTTTTAGAAGAAAATGAAATGGAAGGAATAGTTTTAGCAGGAAGACCATATCATATAGATTCGGCTATAAATCATGGTATACCAGAGTTAATAAATTCTTTAGGACTTGCAGTTTTAACAGAAGATAGTATTGATCATTTAGCAGAATTAGAAAATCCACTAAGAGTATTAGACCAATGGACTTATCATTCAAGACTATATAGAGCAGCAGAATATGTATCTGAAAATGATAAATTAGAATTAATACAATTAGTTTCATTTGGTTGTGGTTTAGATGCTGTAACTGCTGATCAAGTGGAAGAGATATTAAATTATAATGATAAACTATATACTCAATTAAAAATAGATGAAATAAGTAATTTGGGAGCGGCAACAATAAGAATAAGATCTCTTAAAGCGGCTCTAGGAGAAAGAAAAAACAAGAAAATTATAAAAGAACCAGTTAGTTTAAAAGAAAGAGTCTTGTTTACAAAAAAAGATAGGGAAAACCACACTATATTAATGCCAGAGATGGCTCCTGTACAATTCAGACTGATAGAATCAGCTATGAATGCCTCAGGGTACAATGTAAAAGTATTAGGTGGAGATCCAGGAAAAATTGTAAATGAAGGATTAAAATATGTTCACAATGATGCATGTTATCCATCCATAATTGTAGTAGGCCAATTTATAAAAGCATTAAAGTCTGGAGAGTATGATTTAGATAATACTTCGGTTCTGATGAGTCAAACAGGTGGAATGTGTAGAGCTTCTAATTATATTGGATTTATGAGAAAAGCTTTTGATGAAGCAGGATTTGGACATATTCCAGTGATATCAGCAAGTGCTCAGGGAATTGAATCCAATCCAGGATTTAATATATATTCTATGAAATTAATAAAGAATATTATAATGTCAACTTTATTAGGAGATTTATTATTAAGAGTTACACTTAGAACGAGACCTTATGAAAAAATAGAAAACTCAACTAATTTAT
>JARIDA010000073.1 GCA_029257065.1 Tissierellaceae bacterium
TATTTAGTAGTAGATGAAGACGGTAAAGAATCAATATCTATTGGGGATATAGAGTTTAGATTCTCTTTGGATAATGATATAAAAACTAAAGTTTGTGAAACTATATTTGACAAAGATGAGTTAGAAGTAAAAAATGAATGGGTAGATGTTAGACCAATTCCAAGATATGATTCATGGTTTGAGAATGTTTGGAATGACTTTAGAAATGAAAAAATATTTAAATAAAATTGGAGGGATTGTTTATGTTTAAGAAAAGAAATTTATTAGTATTAGCTATAGCAATGGTATTAATGCTAACTTTAGTAGCTTGTGGTGGAGAAGATCCAGCTGAAAATGATACAGGAGCAGAAGTTGGAACAGATGAAGAGGTATATGAATTAAAATTTGGTCATGTTGTAAGACCAACTACACCAAAAGGATTAGCAGCAGAAGAATTTAAAGAAATAGTAGAAGAAAAAAGTAATGGAAGGCTTCAAGTAACTATATATCCAGACTCACAAATGGGAGCAGATCAGGAGATTAATGAACAAGTATTAGCAGGAACTTTAGATATGAATGCACCATTTTTCTCAACTGTAACATCATTTGTACCAGAATTCGAACTTTTTGATTTGCCTTATTTGTTTGAAACAGAAGAAGAAGCATTTAATGCATTATCAGGAGAAGTAGGGGAACAACTAAGTTCATATTTAGAAGAAAAGAATCTTAAATCATTAGGATACTGGAGTGGTGGATTCAAACAATTAACTAACTCTGTAAAACCTGTTAAAAATGTAAATGATTTAGATGGATTAAAAATAAGAGTAAGTCAAAGTCCACTATTAGTAACTCAATTTAGAGCTATAAATGCTGGAGGAATTTCAGTACCATTTGTAGACCTGTATTCTTCATTACAAACAGGAACTGTAGATGGTCAGGAAAACCCATTTGCCAATATAGCAAGTAGAAAATTTTATGAAGTTCAAGATTATATGACAATTAGTGATCATGGATTTATGGGATATGCATTCTTTATAAACAATGATAAATTTGAATCATTACCAGAAGACTTACAGTCCATAGTAGAAGAGGCATCAAGAGAAGTTATGGCTAGACAATGGGATATATCAAAAGAAAAAGATGCAGAATATTTACAAGAAATAGAAGACTCAGGTATGACAATAGACAAATTTGGACCAGAAGAGAAAAGAGAATTTAGAGAAGCAACACAACCAGCATATGATGAGTTTTTAAAGCAAGAAAATGCAGCAGAGTTATTAGAAAAAGTAGAGAAATATACTGAATAATTATCTAACGACTATTCTAGCAATAGAATAGTCGTTATTAAAAAGGTAGGGATAGTATGAAAAGATTATTGGATAAAGCTCAGGATTATATATCGGCGATTTTGCTAATAGCAACATCATTATTAGTATTTATTCAAGTAATATCAAGATACTTTTTTAATCATTCTATATCATGGTCGGAAGAAATTGCATTGCTTATGATAGTGTGGTTTATATTTATAGGATGTAGTGTTGCAGCAAGACAAGGTGCACACGTTAGTATGGATGTGCTTGAGAATATATTATCAAAAAAAGCAACTAAATATTTAAGTGTAATTGTAAATATAATAAGTTTTGCTTTTTGTGGAATAATTGTATATGCAGGAATAGGGATGGTTCAAAAAGCGATCAATCTAAACTCAATGGCTACATCGATTTCAATGCCTTTGTGGGTAGCTTATCTTTCTGTACCAGTTGGAATGGTTTTAATGGGGATTCAATATATATTTAATATAGTTGAATCGGTACAATATTTAAAAGAAGATAGTGAAGAGGTGGAAAAATGATTTTAATAGCAGTATTTTTAATACTATTAATATTAGGAGTACCAATAGGAATAACTATTGGACTGTCATCAATGTCTGCTATAATTAGTAGTGGAATAGGATTAGATGTAATTGTTCAAAAGATATATTCAGGGGTAAACTCATTTAGCCTTATGGCAATTCCATTCTTTATATTTGCAGGAGATATAATGTTAGAAGGTGGAGCTTCTAAAAGATTAATAGCATTTGCAAATAAAATATTTGGATGTATAACTGGAGGATTACCAATTACAGCAGTTGTATCCTCAATGTTCTTTGCCGCATTATCAGGATCAAGTCCAGCTACAGTTGCAGGTGTAGGGGGAGTAATGATTCCAAACTTAATTGATAATGGATATGATAAAAAGTTTACAGTTGGATTATTATGTGCAGCAGGATCTTTAGGAATAATAATACCACCAAGTATTACAATGATGTCTTATGGTGTTGTTTCTGAACAATCTATAAGTACTCTATTCATAGCAGCAGTAATACCTGGAATATTTATAGGATTAACATTAATAGCATTTAGTTACATATATTCTAAAATTAAAAAGCATCCAAGAGCAGATGTTCCTTGTTTAAGTGAAGTTTGGGGGACTTTTAAAGAAGCTTTCTTTAGTATATTAATGCCAGTTATAATATTGGGAGGAATTTACTTGGGAATAGCTACTCCAACAGAGGCAGCTGCTGTTTCAATAGTTTATAGTTTAATTATCTCTTTATTTGTTTATAAGGAGATAGGATTTAATGATATATTAAGAATAGCAAAAAAGTCAGTTGTAACATCTGCAATGATAATGTTTGTTATTGCAAATTCAGAAGTTTTCAGTTGGTATTTAACATTTCAACAAGTACCACAAAAAGTAGCAGAGGTAGTATTAGGATTCCAAAGCTCACCAGTAGTAATAATGTTATTGATTAACTTAATATTATTATTTGTAGGTATGGTAATGGATTCAAGTGCAGCAGTATTAATACTTACCCCACTATTTTTACCTATAGTAACAAGTATAGGAGTAAGTCCAATACATTTTGGAGTTATAATGATAGTAAACTTATCTATGGGAATGCTTACACCACCATTCGGACTTAATTTATTTGTGGCCTCAGGCATAAGTAATATGCCGTTAAGAGACGTGGTAAGAGGAACATTTCCGTTTATAGCAATACTATTGGTGAATTTGTTAATAATCACATTTGTTCCAGCATTGACAATGTTTGCAGTTTCATAAATAGAAGGTGATGGAATTAAAATGTTTTTAACTAGAGAAGAACTTGAGGATTTTTATAAAAATCTCCGCTATGGTGAAATAGTCACCATAGTTCAAGATCTATCTGATGGGAAAATGATTGAAAATATGATATCTACAAGTATAAGAGAATTTGGACCAAAAACTAGAGAGAATATTAGGGCGAATCTCATGAGGGATACAATTATTGAAGTGAGTAAAAAATATTATTGGTAAAATAAAAATGGAATCATTTCAATTTATTATCAGAATATTAAAACGATTCCTTTGTATTTATTGACAATACAAATTTAAAATGGTAATATCGTATTAGAAGAAATTTTATTAAATTATTAATAAATTTAACATGGAGGGAATTTATAAGTATTTTTATGATAGTAAAAGTCAATATCAAAAGTATTTATAAAGGCCTTCTTTTTATGCGTTTTTTTAGATTATACATATATTAATTTAGAAGGCTCATAATATGTTGAATTTAAATAATAAGCTAAATAAATAGCTTGTAAAAATTCAAAAAGATTTACTATTATTAAGGGGGATTAGCAATGAAAAGATTGGTATCGGTATTATTAGCATTAACATTAGCACTATCACTAGTAGCTTGTGGTGGAAATGACGCTCCAACAGATGGCGAAAATGGAGGAAGCAGTGAAGGACCAAGGGTTATCAAAGTTAGTACGAAATTCGTTGATGATGAGCAAACAGCTCAATCATTGAAAAAAGTAGTGGAATCAATTAATGAAAGAAGTGAAGGTTCATTACAATTAGAATTATTTGCCAACGGAATCTTACCAATAGGTAAAGATGGTATGGAGCAAATTGTTCAAGGTTCAGATTGGATATTAGTAGATGGGGTTAACTTCTTAGGAGACTATGTACCAGACTACAATGCAATAACAGGACCATTCTTATATAAAAACTTTGACGAATACTTTGGTATGACTCAATCAGATATTGTAAAAGATTTAAATGCTCAAGCAGAAGAAAAAGGTATAAAAGTACTTTCTCTGGACTGGGTTTTTGGATTTAGAAGTATGATGGCTAACAAACCAATAATGACACCAGATGACATGGATGGTTTAAATATAAGAGTACCAACCAGTCAATTATACACATATACAATAGAAGCAATGGGTGGAAATCCAGTATCAATGCCATATCCAGACACATATGCAGCACTTCAACAAGGTGTAATAGATGGTGTTGAAGGTTCAATAATGACATATTATGGAACTGGACAATATGAAAACATTAAAGAATACTCATTAACAAACCATTTATTAGGAGTTTCAGCAGTTACAGTTTCACCTAAAGTTTGGGATAGCTTAACAGAAGAACAACAGACAATAATTGAAGAAGAATTCCAAAAAGGTAGAGATGAAAACTTAGCAGAAACTATAAAACTTGAAAAAGAATATGAAGATTTATTAAAAGCAGAAGGTGTAAACTTCCATGAAGTTGACAATGATCTATTTATAGAAGCAACAGCACCAGTATTCGAAAAATTTGACAAATGGACTCCAGGAATCTATGAAGAAATCATGGC
>JARIDA010000100.1 GCA_029257065.1 Tissierellaceae bacterium
TGAAGATGGATCAATCTTTGATTATAGAGAGGAATTTAGACATATTGAAGATATAAAAATAAATATGTTAGGAGAGCATCAAATCTATAACTCATCATTAGCAATAAAAACTCTAATTAATTTAGAGCGAAAGGGTTTAATAACTCTATCTGAAGAAAATATAAAAAAAGGCCTCCTAAAAACTAAATGGCCTGCTAGATTAGAACTTTTAATGGATAAGCCTAAATTTTTAATAGATGGGGCTCATAATCTAGATGCAGCAAAAGTTCTTTCGAAGGCTTTAGACCTATTTCAATACGATAAGTTAATACTAGGTCTAGGTATACTCTCAGATAAAGAATATGGAAAAGTGGTAAAAGAGTTAGTTGAAAAGGCAGATATTATTGTAGTTACAGAGGTAAACATGCCAAGGAAATTAGAAGCTGAAGAATTGGGATTAGAAGTGAGTAAATATAATTCAAATGTTTATATAGAAAAGGATATAGAAAAAGCAATAAAAAAATCACTAGAATTAGCTAGTGATAATGATTTAATAGTATTTGCTGGCTCTCTTTATCTTGTTGGAGAGATTAGAACAATTATAAAACAACTATAATATTATAGTTGTTTTATTTTTCTAATCACCAATATTGTTACTGGTTAATGTATTTATGATATTTAAATATATTTGATCCGTATTTTTCTTCCAATTCTCAGCAATTTTTTTAGCCTGTTTTTCATTAGAAACATCTAAATACATACTAAATAGAATGTCTTCATTTTCAACAAGTTTTAAGTTTACAACATATTGATTATTTTCTTTTAGGTAAAATTCTGAGACAACTTCAGTTTCTATTTTTCGTTCCTTTACAGACTTAGCAAATCTTAAATTTACATCATTTTTAAATTCGTCTAAGATTCTATCTTCAAAATAAGAAAGTGCAATAATTCCTTTTTTAGTTATAGAATAGGACTCTTTATCCTTATCACTTTCTACTTCAACAAGATCTGAATCTAACAACTCAGATAAAAATTGTTGAACTAAAAAATAATTCATATAATTTTTTTCTAACATAAACTCAGTGATGTCATTATTACTTAAAGACTTATCTGAATTATTTATAAGATATAATAATAGTAATTTATTCTGAGCTAATTCTTCAGTGTTATCTACAAACATAATAATACACCTCACTTTGTAAATTATTATCTCTTATTAAAGTATACCATAAAAAGCTTTAAAAAAGAAAATTAGATATAATATATATAAAGATAAAATAAAAAGAAATTCATTTTAACTTATGTTATAATTGAACAAAGAACTTTTAAACATTTAAAATAATAGATTAAATAGACTTATCCTTAGATTATGAAAGGAAGGATGTAGAAATGGATATTAAATTAATATTTGGAGTATTAGTTTTGTTAATTTTAGGAAGTATTCAATACACATTAAATCTAATTTTAAGAGAAATAAAGGGGATGAGAATTTCTCTTATGGATAGGAGAAATGATGGGGATCCGGAAAATATATACAGGAGGTAGCTATGGAGAGCTTAGGAGACAGAAAAGTACTATATGATAGAAGTGAAATCCAAACCAGAGTAGAAGAACTAGGAGAAGAAATCAGTAAGGATTATAGGGACAAGGATTTATTAGTAGTATCCCTACTTAGAGGTAGTTTTGTTTTTGCAGCAGATTTAGTAAGGGAGATAAATGTACCTTTGGAAATTGATTTTATGACAACTGGAAGCTATGGTCATGGAAAAGTATCCTCAGGAGAGGTAGAAATAATTCATGAGTTACACACAGATATAAGAGATAAAGATGTTTTGATAGTGGATGATATAATTGATTCAGGAAGAACCTTAGAAGTAGTTAAGAATTTATTATTAGAAAAAAAACCAAAATCAATTAAAATATGTACCATGCTTGATAAACCAAGTAGAAGAACAGTTAATATATCAGCAGATTATGTAGGATTTAGTATAGATGATTTATTTATAGTGGGATATGGTTTGAACTATGAAAATCACTATAGGAATATTCCATATATATTTACATTTGATAATTAATATTTACACCTACAGAAATCTGTAGGTGTATTTTTAACTTGAATATATATTAAAGTGGGATTAAATTTTAAGTTGTGATATATTGGATAAAGACTTTTTAGAAAAAGAGGGATTTAGATGAATATGTATAATGAATTCGCATTTGTATATGATGAGTTTATGGATGATTTTGATTATAAAGCCTGGTTTGGGTATATTGAAGAGATATATGAGAAAAATAATGTTAAACCTAAAAATGTATTAGAGATGGCATGTGGTACAGGGAATTTGTCTTATTATTTAGCAAAAAAAGGATATAATCTATCTTGCTTTGATCTATCAACAGAAATGTTAACTATAGCTGACAACAAATTAAATCAGTTTAATAATGTGAATTTATATAGACAGAATATGATTGATTTTAATATGAATAGGAAATATGATTCAATAGTTGCCGTATGTGACAGTATAAATTATATATTAAAAGATGAAGACCTAAAATCAACTTTTGAAAATGTTTATAATCATATGGAAGAAGACGGATTATTTATTTTTGATATAAATTCCTATTATAAATTAAATGAAATAATAGGAAATAATACTTTTATAGAGGATAGAGAGGATATGTTTTATAGTTGGGAAAATTTTTATGACCAAGAAACTGATATTTGTAAATTTTATCTAAACTTTTTCATATCATTAGAAGATGGATTCTACGAAAGATTTATAGAAGAACATTTTGAAAGAGCCTATAAAGAAGAAAAAATATTAGAGATGTTAGAGGAAGTTGGATTTAAGGATATAAAAATGTATAAGGGTTTTACATTTGAAAATATAGATAATAAGACTGAAAGAATAAATTTTGTAGTTAAAAAGTAAAGGAAGTGTGAAATGAAAGATTATTTGATTAGAGGAATAGATAAAAGTGGTAAGATTCGTATGTTTGTAGCTAATACTACCAATATGGTGGAAAAAGCAAGAGAAGTTCATGGGACGTCTGCAACAGCTTCAGCAGCTATGGGAAGAACTATGACAGCTGCCAGCATGATGGGTTTAATGATGAAAAATCCTACAGACAGCTTAACATTACAAGTAGTAGGAAATGGTCCTTTAGGTAGTATAGTTGTATCTGCAGATAGTCAGGGTAATGTAAAAGGTTATGTTCATAATCCTAAGGCTGATTTACCAAATAATAGTCAAGGTAAACTGGATGTAGCTGGAGTAGTGGGAAAGTCTGGATATCTATCAGTGACAATGGATTTAGGATTAAAAGATCCATATGTGGGACAATCTAGTATAGTTTCTGGTGAGATAGCAGAGGATATAGCAGCTTATTATGCTTATTCAGAACAACAACCCTCAGCAGTTAGTTTAGGAGTTTTGGTGGAAAAAGATTTATCAATAAGAGCTGCAGGTGGATTTATAATCCAATTATTGCCAGGAGTTTCTGAAGAGGACATTATGGAGATAGAAAAGATATTAGAAAATATAGAGCCAGTATCAAAATTAATAGATAGAGGATTAACTCCAGAAGAAATAATGGAAGAAACTTTAGGGATATTTGAAATGGAATTATTAGATAAATCAGAAGTAGCTTTTGTATGTGATTGTAATAAAGAGAGAATTATAAGAACAATTAAAAGCTTGAATTCAGAAGAGATTCAGTCTATGATAGATGAGGATGGCGGGGCAGAAGTGGTTTGTCATTTTTGTAATAAAGCAGAAAATCTATCAGTAGAGGAATTAGAACAAATAATAATTGATAAACAAAAATAAAATAAGAGTTTTTTAAATGTTATAATATAGTTATTGTTATTTCTATTATTGGGTAATATATATGTATAGTCAATAATTACTTAATAAGGGGGATAATACTATGTATATTAAAGATATAATGATACGAGATGTTACCACAGTAAAAGCAGATGATACTGTTGAAAAATGTGCAAATTTGCTTATGACAAAACATTTAAGTGGATTACCAGTTGTAGATGATAAAGGAAAAGTTATAGGAATAGTTACTGAAGGTGATCTTATAAGAAGGGCTGCTAGAATAAAAGAACCACCAGTTCTAGAGGTATTAGGAGGAATATTTTATCCTGAAACTCCTAAGAAGTTTATGGAATATCTACAAAAGACTATGGGAAACTTAACAAGTGACGTTATGACAGAATCTGTAATAACAGTTAGTCCAGATAAAGAAATTGAAGATGCAGCAACCCTATTAGTTAAAAATAAAATTAAAAGACTTCCTGTTGTAGATGAAAATAAAAATCTTATGGGAATAGTTTCAAGAAAAGATATTATGAATTATTTATTTGATAAAGAGTAATCCTAAATTTTTTATTTATAAGACTTAAAGCAATAGATAATATTTAGAATAAATAATAGTTGACAAATAAAAATAAAAAGTATATAATATAACTTGTGATTAAGAAGAGTTTTAATTATTAAGAACAAGTTATATTATATAAAACAGTCTGCCCAAATAGCTCAGTCGGTATAAGCAGAGAACCAAATTAATGAATTTGTAATTTGAGTGAATCGCTTAGTTATCTACTAAAGTATAGGCAAATTAAAAAGAAATAATAAAGTAAAACAGTCTGCCCAAATAGCTCAGTCGGTAGAGCAATAGACTGAAAATCTATGTGTCGCTGGTTCGATTCCGGCTTTGGGCACCAAACAAAATAAGCGGAAGTGGCTCAGTGGTAGAGCATCGCCTTGCCAAGGCGAGGGTCGCGAGTTCGAATCTCGTCTTCCGCTCCAAATATGGCGACATAGCCAAGTGGTAAGGCCGAGGCCTGCAAAGCCTCTATCTCCGGTTCAAATCCGGATGTCGCCTCCATATTTTAAATCTACTGTTGAACAGTAGATTTTTTTGTTGTATAATATAAAGTTGGAGGTAATTGAAATGGAAAATAAAAACATGAAAATAAAATGTACAGGACATAAACCTAGCTATGCCAATGAATTTGCAGCAGGTCTTGATTTAAGGGGTAATGAGGAAGTAACTATGGAACCAGGTGACATAGTAGATATTAAATCTAAATTAGCAATAGAAATACCAAAAGGTCATTTTGGAATGGTAGTAGCAAGAAGTGGATTATCTTACAAGAGAAGAATAAAATTGATTAATGATGTTGGAATAATAGATGAAGATTATAGAGGAGAAATAGGTATTAGATTGATCAATGAAGGAGATGAGTCATATACTATAAAAAAAGGAGATAGGGTAGCCCAAATGATAATAATACCTTATATTCAGCCAAATTTAATTTATGTAGATGAATTAGAAGAGACAGATAGAGGAAGCAGTGGATTTGGAAGCACAGGAAGATAATATTATATAAAAAATACTATGTTTTTAAACATAGTATTTTTTATATAATATTTTTCTATCAATTATAATTATACAAATATAATTTGAAAAAGAATATGTCTTATAGTATTATTACATAGATAAAAGAAAACAATAAAGAGATGGGCAAAAAAGAGGTTATAATATGATGGAGAATCCTTTTATTCCAAAAAATAAGGAGAAATTAGTAATAGTTGATGGTAGAGCTAGTGTGGAGATTATAAATTCGCTTAAGGAGAAAGATCTACAAATAATAAGGACAATTAAATGTGAAAAAGTAGATGATAGTATATCCTATCATCCAGATATTGTAATTCATCCATTAAATCATGATACAATAGTTGTAGAACCTAGTGTTTTTGGTTATTATTATGATCAATTAAAGGGATCTGGAATAAAAGTATTAAGAGGGAAAAAGAAATTGGGGAGCAAATATCCAGAAGATATAGGATATAATATTGCTAGGCTTAGAGGATTAGCAATTCATAATTTTAAATATACGGATGAAAAAATATTAAGTATATTTGAAGAATCGGATTTAAAGAGAATAAATATCAAACAGGGATATAGTAAATGTTCTGTGATGATAGTAGATGAAAAATCAGCAATAACTTCTGATAAGCCAATATATAATAAATTAAAAGATGAGGATTATGATATATTACTAATTGATCAAGGACATATAGATTTACCAGGTCAACCCTATGGGTTTATAGGAGGGTGTAGTGGGAATTTAACCGAAAATGAAATATTATTATCGGGTAGTATAAGGCATCATCCTAATAAAAAAGAAATATGTAAATTTGTAGAAAATAAAGGAAAAAAGCTTACATTCTTAAGTACAGAAAAGATAGTCGATATAGGAACAATAATGGTTTTATCTAAGAGGTGATTCTTTGTTAAGATTAATAAAAATATATGGAAATAAAGATAAGGATAGAGTAAATGAGTTAATAAGAGATAGACTCTATAGTAAAGGTCTGGAAGTTATTAAAAATGAAGAAGGGGAATATCCATTAGAGATAACTATAAATACTAATCTTAAAGAGATAGACCATATTATATATAGAGAATTAGCAGATTTTTTAGAGGATGTTATAATAGATGTATATCTGGATAAAACAATTAAAAAAAGGATTTCTAAAATATATATGGGAGAAAAATTTGAAGAAGATGTTATCTATAAAATTAAATCGGAACTAAAAACTTCATATACTTATATTGAAGAAAAAATTGAAATAAGAAAAAAACTTTCAAGATATTTAGAAGAAAATGATAATATATTTATAGATGGATATATTCAATTTAGATTAAATGATTATCTATATATAATTGATACTGCAATAGATGGTATAATAAGTGAAATCAAAGAATCAGAAAGATTAGAGGAATTCATTGAGATAATCCAACATTTTGTAAGTAGACAAAAATCTAAAATAGATTATTTGAATGTTATATTAAAAAATTATGATTTCGTATTAAAGGATATGTATAATAAAGTTGTGGGAACAGATATTGTAGAACAAGTACAAAAGGAATTTAGACATGAATCGATAAGTAGAACTGACACACTACTTAGTACACTAATAATAATAGCTCCCAAAAGGTTGGTTGTTCATAGCAAAAAAGAGGATTCACCTTTAATAAATTTAATAAAAGATGTATTTGGGGATAAATTTGTGTATTGTGGTGGATGTAATATTTGTGATGGAGAATAATAATTTACATTAGTTGAAAAATATGGAGGTAATTATGAGTAAAGATATAGTTAGACCAGCAATTCTAGCAGGATTTATGGAATTGTTGCCAAATGAGCAAATAATGTTTAATAGAATGAAAGATACTATAAGAAAAAATTATGAAAAATTTGGTTTTCTACCAATAGATACACCTAATATAGAAAGATCAGAGATTCTATTGGCTAAAGGTGGAGGAGAAACAGAACAACAGATGTATAGATTTGAAAGAGGAAAAACAGATATGTCACTTAGATTTGATCTTACTGTTCCTTTGGCCAGATATGTTGCCCAACACTATTCAGAATTAGAATTTCCCTTTAGAAGATATCATATAGGCAAAGTATATAGGGGAGAAAGAAATCAAAGAGGAAGATTTAGAGAGTTTTATCAATGTGATATAGATATTGTTGGAAACAATACAATAGATATAATAAATGATGCAGAAATACCTTCTATAATATACTCCATATTTAAAGAACTTGATTTTGGTAAATTTACAATTGAAATAAATAATAGAAGACTTTTATCTGGATTCTTTAATAGTTTAGGAATAGAAGATCCTACATATGTTTTAAGAGCCATAGATAAGGTTGAAAAAATAGGAGTAGAAAAACTAATTGGGGAGCTGGAAAAACTAGACATTCCAAAAGATAATATTGATAAAATAATTAATTTTATAAATATAGAGGGTTCTAATAATGAAATATTAGAGCACTTAGAACAATTAGAAATAGAAGATTCAACTTTTATTCAAGGTTTAGATGAATTGAAAACTATAAATAAATATATTCAGTTGTTTGGAGTACCAGAGAGTCATTATAAAATAAATGTTATAATAGCAAGAGGACTAGATTACTATACTGGAACCATATATGAAACATTTTTAGATGATCATAGAAATATAGGTAGCATATGTTCAGGTGGAAGATACGATGATTTAGCAAGCCACTATACAACACAAAAATTGCCAGGAGTTGGAATTTCAATAGGATTAACTAGATTGTTCGATCAATTAGTTTACGAAGGACTGTTAAATATAGAGGAGAAAGCTTTAACAGATATTCTTATAATTCCAATGGAAGGCTGTACAGAAGAAGGAGTTAAACTTTCCAAGAAATTGAGAGATGAAGATATAGGAACTCATTTACATTTAGAGTCAGGCAGAATGGGAAGAAAATTTGGATATGCAGATAAACTCAATATTCCATATGTAGTTGTAATTGGTGAAAGTGAAATTGAGAATGAAATATATGCTTTAAGGGATATGAAAACTGGAAATCAAGAGGAGTATACACTAGCAGAATTAATAGATAAGTTTAAAAAATAAACTTGACAAATCAGTGAATAAAAAGTATTATTAATGTAATTTAATAGATATGTAAAGATGAGAAGAGTAGTATGAGGATTTTATTTTGAGAGAATGAGTCTAGGCAGTGAGCTCGTTTATAAAAATTCATATGAAAACTAACTCAGAACAGTATCCGAATCATTAAGAGTAAGGATATCCGCTAATAGCGTTAAAATAATGAGAATCAAATAGGGTGGAACCACGAACCTTTCGTCCCTACATAATTTTATGTAGGAATGAAAGGTTTTTTTATATAGAAAATAGGAGGAATAAAATGAGTAAAATAAAATTAACATTACCAGATGGATCAATTAAAGAGCATGATAAAGGGATTACAGTTTATGAAGCTACTGCAGATATATCAAAAGGATTAGCAAGAGAAGCAATGGGTGCGGTGGTTAATGGTGAGACAATGGGAATGGCAGAGACAATTGAAGAGGATTCGAATTTCAATGTAGTGAAATTTGAGGATAAAGAGGGAAAAGAAATATTTTGGCATACTTCTTCACATCTTCTAGCATTAGCAGTGAAAAGATTATTTCCAGATGTTAAATTTGGAATAGGTCCAGCAATAGACAATGGTTTCTATTATGACTTTGATACAGATCATACATTTGTACCAGAAGATTTAGAAAAAATAGAAGCAGAGATGAAAAAAATAGTTAAAGAAGATTTAGAGTTAGAGAGGATAGTACTTTCCAGAGAGGAAGCTTTAGAGAGATTTAGAAAAAATGGAGAAGAATATAAAGTTGATTTGATTGAAGGTATTGATAAAGGTGAGACTATATCAATATATAAATTAGGTGAATTTGAAGATTTATGTAGAGGACCACATTTAAAAGATGTGAAAAAAATAAGAGCATTTAAACTTTTAAATATAGCAGGAGCCTATTGGCGTGGAGATGAAAACAATAAAATGCTGCAAAGAATTTATGGTGTAAGTTTCCAAAAGAAAAAAGAATTAGATGAGCATATAGAAAGATTAGAAGAGGCTAAAAAGAGAGATCATA
Source organism: Tissierellaceae bacterium (assembly GCA_029257065.1). GTDB lineage: Bacteria > Bacillota > Clostridia > Tissierellales > Tissierellaceae > JARIDA01. Next base: position 9,489 of record JARIDA010000100.1, read on the forward strand.
GAAGACTGGGTAAGGAATTAAAATTATTTAGCATACAAGAAGAAGGTCCAGGATTTCCTTTCTTCCATCCAAATGGAATGGTATTTAGAAACGAACTTGAAAATTTCTGGAAAGAGACTCATAATGAAGCAGGATATGGGGAAATAAAAACTCCAATAATATTAAATGAGTCATTATGGCATCAATCAGGACATTGGGACCATTATAAGGATAATATGTATGTAACTAAGATAGATGATTCAGATTATGCAGTAAAGCCAATGAATTGTCCAGGAAGTATCTTAGTATATAATTCTGATATGCATAGTTATAGGGATTTACCAATTAGATGGGGTGAATTAGGACTTGTTCATAGACATGAACTTTCAGGAACACTTCATGGACTTATGAGAGTAAGATCATTTACACAGGATGACGGACATATATTTTGTCTACCAGAACAAGTTAAAGATGAATTAGTAGGAGTAATAGAATTAGCTTCTTATATATATGATACATTTGGATTCAAATACACAATTGAACTATCAACTAGACCAGAAAATTCAATGGGTTCTGAAGAACAATGGGAAATGGCAGAAAATGCATTAAAAGAAGCTTTAGAGGAAAAAGATATAGAATACACAATAGATGAGGGGGACGGAGCATTCTACGGACCTAAAATAGACTTTCAATTAGAGGATGCAATAGGTAGAACATGGCAATGTGGAACTATTCAGCTTGACTTTCAAATGCCAGAAAGGTTTGAGATGGAGTATATAGACAAAAACAATGAGAAACAAAGACCAGTTATGATTCACAGAGCTTTATATGGATCATTGGAAAGATTTATGGGAATATTAATTGAACATTATGCAGGAAGATTTCCAGCTTGGTTAGCACCAGTTCAAGCCAGAATACTTCCAATATCTGATAAGTTTAACTCTTATGGGAAAGAAGTAGAGAAAAAATTAAAAGAAGCAGGAATAAGAGTTGAATTTGATGGTAGGGATGAAAAAGTAGGATATAAGATAAGAGAGGCACAAATACAACAAATACCTTATATGTTAGTATTAGGACGAAATGAGATGGAAGATGGTACAATTTCAGTTCGTTCAAGAGATGAAGGAACACAGGAAGTTGTTGAATTAGATAAATTTATAGATGAATTAAAGAGAGAAATCAAAGAAAAAATATAATATTTAAAGACTGAATAGCTCTAGAACTATTCAGTCTTTTTTAATAAAAAAATTGTAATAGGGTATATTTAGAATGAAGTAGAAAACAACTTAGATAATTAGAGGTGATATTATGATTAATACATATAAAATTGGTAATAAAAAATTCAATATACCTGAAAATCGTTATAAATACAATGAAATAAGAAGATTATATGAGGACTATTCTAATTATTTAATGGAAGAATTTGAAGAAGTATATAAGTTGGAAAATAGAAGTTTTAAAGACGTTTATAATAATATCTCTAAGCAAGGAGAGGATAGAATAATTCAAATTGCTAAAATAACCAGTGATTATTTAAGAGAAGATAAGATTATTAATATAGATGGAGAGGAATTATTTAGAAATTATAAAAAAACTGATAGATACAATCCTTGGAGGGATCAAGTTAAAGAGATTAAGATAAAATATTTAGAATTAGAATATGGAAGAGAGTATGTAGATAAATTATATGGGGAAGTGAAAGTGGACTTATCCAGTCAAAAAGTTTTAAAAGAAGTAGCAGATAAAGTAGAAAACATATTGGATAAAAGTATATCTTATTTTGAAAAACATAGCCTTCATAAAGATGAGAGGATTTTAAAAAAATTAAAAAATTCTCTATATGAAACCTGCTTTGCCATGCATTATGATTATATAAACATAGTAGAAAAAAACAAAGGAAAAAAACTATATTCCTATGTGAGTAAAGAAGATGAGAAGGAAGCAGAAGAGCTATTTGAAGAGATTTTAAAAACAAGTATTGATAGAGATGCAAGATTAGAATTTTTTTTAAAAATATTAAATAAAAACCCTTATAAAGAAAAATACTATAAATATATATTTATGGAATATGGAGATAAAAATGGAGAACTGGAAAGATTGGCAATGGATTTTGGATTAGATATAAACTCTTATAAAATTCAAAGTGTTTTAGAGCATTATAATAGATATGAAATCAAAACAAAAAGTTTAATCACATTAAGACAGGAGCTTATTAATTTAATAAGACTTTATTTAATAAAAATTAATCTAATGAATCATTCTAATTCAATAAAGTTAAAAACTAATAATTTGATTATAGAGGATATAGATAAGAAGATTCTTAAAGCGAGAAATAGATTTAATAAGATTGATGGAATAGAATATGAAAATTTTGGAACTGTTGTGAGTATAAAAATTGAAAGAGAATTAATAGAGAAAAAACTAAAAGAGATAGATTTTAATTCAATTATGGAATTGAAAAAACTTGTACTTTTCTTGAAAAGAGAAATAGAAAGTAATGTTAAGTATGATTACTTAGAAGGAATAAATAAAAGAATTGAAGAGTTAAGAGATAAAGAAATAGAGAGTTTAATTGAGCATCATAAAAAAGATACAATTGAAGATATAGATAAATTGATTCAATATATCACAGAAAGATATAGGGAAGAAGAAAGTGAGAAATATATAAGAAGATTAAATAATAAGATAAGTTATATAAAAACCAAAGAAAAAATTTCAGATACTTATGAAGAGGTAAAAGATAAAAGCAAAGAATTATTTAAAAGATTCTTTGATTAAATTAAAAAGAGTTTGACAAATAGAGAAATAACATCTATAATAATCAGAGTAGTATAAAATAAACTTAAATAAAGAAGAAGTATCCGCTTCTCACCTTATTGCTAAAGCTCATAGGGTTAATATTTTTAATAACACTCAGACCTACTAGGTTTGTGTTTAATTGTAGATATTAAGCGGGTATATTTAAATATACTCGCTTTTTTTGTTAGAAATTGTTAAAAAATATCAGGGGGTGCTGTAATATTAGTAAGGAACTTCAGATTAATGAAGAAATAAGAGAAAGAGAATTAAGATTGATTGATGTAGGCGGTGAGCAATTAGGAGTGGTTTCTAGAGATAAGGCTTTAGATTTAGCTTTTGAAAGAAACTTAGATTTAGTAAAAGTTGCTCCAAATGCAAAACCACCAGTATGTAGAATTATGGATTATGGAAAGTATAAATATGAGCAAGCAAAAAAAGAAAAAGAAGCTAGAAGAAATCAAAAAACCATAAGTGTTAAGGAAGTACGTTTATCACCTAATATAGAGGAACATGATTTAAACGTAAAAGCAAGACAGGCTACAAGATTTCTTGAAGATGGAGACAAGGTTAAGGTTTCTGTAAGATTTAGAGGTAGAGAAATGGGGCACACAGCCATAGGAAAAGAAGTTTTAAATAACTTTGCCGAATTAACTAAGGAAGTTGGACAGATAGATAGACCAGCTAGAATGGAAGGCAGAAGTATGGTAATGTTTTTAGAGCAGAAAAAGGATTAGCTTAAGGAGGCAATTAATAATGGGAAAAAAAATGAAAACTCATAAAGGATCAGCAAAAAGATTTAAAAGAACTGGGTCAGGAAGAATAAGAAGATACAAAGCTTTTAAAGGACATTTAACAGGTAAGAAATCTCCTAAAAGAGTTAGAAATTTAAGACAATCAACTTTAGTAAGCAAATCGGATCAAAAAAGAATTGACTCAATGATACCATAGTATTAATTTTAGGAGGGTAAAGGGAAATGGCAAGAGTAAAAAGAGGTACAGTAACAAGAAAAAGACATAAAAGAGTCCTGAAACAAGCAAAGGGATTCTATGGTTCAAAATCTACATTATTTAGAACAGCAAATGATCAAGTAATGCAATCATTAAATTATGCATATATTGGTAGAAAACATAGAAAAAGAGATTTTAGAAAGTTATGGATAACAAGAATAAATGCTGCAGCTAGACAAAATGGAATGAGCTATAGTAGGTTCATAAACGGACTTAAACAAGCAAATATTGAAATAAATAGAAAAATGCTTTCAGAAATGGCTATTCATGATGCAGAAGGATTTACAAAAATAGTAGAAATAGCAAAAGGTAATTAACTAATAAAAGTTCCCATAAAAAGGAACTTTTATTTTTATTTATAATACTTTATTAAATTAGATGAAGTAAGGAGGAGTACATATGGCCGTAAATAGGGTAAAAAAAAGCATATTATTAAATCCATCTCGTATATTGGTTTTAGGATTTGGTTTTTTAATACTTATAGGGACTATTTTATTGAATTTGCCAGTTGCATCTAAAACAGGTGAAAGTATAGGTTTTATAAATGCATTATTCACAGCTTCATCTTCTGTATGCGTGACTGGATTGGTTGTTGTAAATACATCTGATCACTGGACCACATTTGGACATGTGATTATAATACTATTAATTCAAATAGGAGCTTTAGGATTTATGACAATGGCAACTGTAATTGCTTTGTTTTTGGGAAAGAGAATAAGTTTAAGAGAAAGATTAGTAATAAAAGAGCAATTAAATCAAGAAAGCATGTCAGGACTTGTTAGATTAACCAAGTATGTAATTATAGCAACTCTTACAATAGAAGCTATTGGAGCTATTTTTCTATCAATTAAATTTATACCTACATATGGAATTAAAAAAGGTATATGGTTCTCCGTATTTCATTCTATATCAGCTTTTTGTAATGCAGGATTTGACTTATTAGGTGATAGCTTAGTTTCTTATTCTGGAGATTGGATTGTTAACCTTACCATAACAAGTCTTGTAATTCTAGGAGGATTAGGATTTGGAGTTTATATAGATATAAAAAATAAGAAAAGTTTTAAAAAACTACAATTGCATTCAAAATTAGTAATAACAATAAGTGTTATACTATTAGTAGTTGGTAGTATAGGTTTTTTCGTATTGGAATATAATAATTTAGGAACTATTAAGGATTTGAGTTTAAGTGAGAAGGGTCTAATTTCTTATTTTCAATCTGTAGTAGCAAGAACAGCTGGATTTAACACAGTTGATTTGAATTTTATTCACGAAAGTACAGCTTTTTTCTTGATAATATTAATGTTTATAGGTGGCTCTCCAGGATCTACAGGCGGAGGAATTAAAACTACAACATTTGGAATTTTAGTACTAACCACTTTATCAGTTATAAAAGGAAATAAGGATGTGGAAATATTTAAAAAGAGAATACCCACAGACATAATACATAGAGCATTAGCAATTGTAAGTATATCTTTGTTGGTTATAATAATGGTGTCTCTAATACTAACAATAACAGAAGATGTTAGATTTATAGACATACTATTTGAGTCCACATCAGCATTTGCAACAGTAGGTGTAAGTAGAGGAATAACTGCAAATTTGAGTGATATAGGAAAGTTAATAATATCTTTAACCATGTATATAGGAAGAGTGGGACCACTTACAATGGGACTTGCCTTTGCATCTAGAAGTAGTATGAAAAATTATAGATATTCAGAGGGTAATATTTTAGTTGGTTAGGAGGAGAAAACATGAGATCATTTGTGGTTATCGGATGTGGAAGATTTGGGTCTTCAGTAGCTACTAATTTATATGAATTAGGTAATGAGGTAATGGTAATTGATTCATCAGAAGAAATAGTTAATGAAATATCTTCCAGTGTAACTCATGCAGTTCAAGCAAATGTTATGGATGAAAGCGTATTGGAAGACTTAGGACTGAGTAATTTTGATGTTGCTATAATTGCAATAGGTTCTGAATTAGAAGCTTCAGTAATGGCTACACTAGCAGCAAAGGAATTGGGAATTAAAAAAGTTATAGCAAAAGCACAATCTAAATTTCATAGTAAAATATTAAAGAAAATAGGAGCAGACAAGGTAATATTTCCTGAACAGGATATGGGCAGAAAGGTTGCTCATAATTTAAATTCTACAAATATATTTGATGTTATAGAGTTTTCCCCAGAATACAGCATTGTAGAAATGAAAGTTATAGATGATTGGGCAGGAAAAAGTCTATATGATTTAAATTTGAGAAGTGAATATCATGTAACAGTTATAGCAATAAGAAGAGATGAGGAAGTAGATGTTAGTCCAAGTGCACTTGATACACTAACAGATGAGGATATATTAGTAATTATAGGTAATGTTGAAGATGTAGAAAAATTAGAAAAGATAGTTGGAGAAAAATAAATGGATATAACCAGTGTAAATAATAATTTAATAAAAGAAATAAAAAAACTTTATAAAAAACGAGATAGAATAAAGATGGGACTATTTATAGTTGAGGGAATAAAGATGATTCAAGAAGCTCTAGACAATGACTATTATTTAGAGCATGTTTTATATAGTGAAAAACTATTAAATGTTAAAAATGGAAAAGATTTATATGAAACTTTAGAGGGAATGGAAATTTCAAAAAAAGTAACAGAAGAAGTTTTTAATGAAATATCTGACACTGAAAATCCTCAAGGAGTTATAGGAATAGCAAAATTAAAGTTAAATGATATAAAAAGTATAAATATAGAAAAAAGCTCAAAGCTGATATATTTAGATGGGTTACAAGATCCAGGAAACATGGGAACCATAATAAGAACTGCGGATGCATTTAATATGGATGGGGTTATAATAAAGTCTGGAACCGTGGATCCTTATAATCCTAAAGTTGTAAGGTCTTCAATGGGATCTATATTTAGAGTCCCTATATATTATTCTAATAGCTTAAATGAGGATATAGATTATTTGAAACAAGAAGGATATAAATTTTTAGTAACAAATCTGGAAGAGAGTAGAGATATTAAAGAAATCGATTTCAATAGGTCAATCACAGTTATAGGAAATGAATCAGTAGGTGTAAGTAGAAAAATATTAGAAGAATCAGATCAATTAATAAAAATAAATATGCCAGGAAAATCAGAATCTTTAAACGCAGGAGTTGCTGCTTCTATAATAATGTATGAAGCAAGTAAAAGTATAGGTTGATTTCTTGAAATCTTAGCCCTTAAATGCTATAATTAAACTGATTAAAATAAGGGAATGGGCCTTTTTTTAAAGGTCCTTTTTTTATATTGAAGAAGTCATAGAAAAGGAGTAGAGTGATGAAAGAGAAATTAGAAAATATTAAAGAAACTGCTTTATCAAAAATCAATGAAATTAAAGATTTAAATAAATTAGAGGAACTGAGAGTTAAAGTATTAGGAAAAAAGGGTGAATTGACATCCGTACTTAGAGGAATGGGAAAACTTTCAGCTGATGAGAGACCTGAAATGGGTAAATTAGCAAACCAAGTTAGAGATGAAATTGAAGCGGCTATGGGAGAACTTAAAGATGATTTGGAAGAAAAGTTGAAATTCCAGAAAATGTCATTGGAAACTTTGGACATAACTATTCAAAAGGAATTACATAAGTTAGGACATAGGCATCCACTTATGCAGACGATAGAAGAGTTAGAAAACTTATTTATAAGTATGGGTTTTTCAGTGGTAGTAGGACCTGAGGTGGAAACTGTTGCTAATAATTTTGATTCATTAAATTCACCTAAAAACCACCCATCTAGGGATTTATCAGATACATTTTATTTCAATGAAGAATTGTTGTTAAGAACTCATACATCACCAGTTCAAATAAGAGCTATGAAAGAAATTGGAGCTCCTTTAAGAATAGTATCATCAGGAAGAACATTTAGGCCAGATGCAGTAGACGATACTCATTCACCGATGTTTCACCAGTTAGAAGGATTAGTAATTGATGAAAATGTAAACATGGGTAATCTTATGTATACTTTAAATATATTTATAAAAGAATTGTTTGGAGAAGATATTGAAACTAGATACAGACCTCATCACTTTCCATTTACAGAACCATCTGCAGAGGTAGATGTTTCTTGTTTATCATGTAGAGGGAAAGGATGCGAAACATGTAGTAATACAGGCTGGGATATGGAACTTTTAGGCTGTGGAATGGTTCATCCTAATGTTCTGGAAAATTGCGGAATAGATTCAGAGAAATATAGTGGTTTTGCATTTGGAATGGGAATAGACAGAATAACAATGATAAAATATGGAATTCCAAATATAAGATTATTATTTGAAAATGACAATAGATTTTTAGAACAATTTTAATATGAAAATAAAGGAGAGATAAGATGCTTTTACCTATAAAATGGCTAAGAGATTATGTAGATATAGATGAGGATATAAGAACAATAACAGATGGTTTAACCTATTCAGGATCTCATATAGAGTCAATAATTGAATTAGATAAAGAAATAAAGGGCGTAGTTGTAGGCAAAATATTAGAAATAGAAGCTCATAAAGATGCAGATAAATTAGTAGTATGTAAGGTAGATGTTGGTGAAGAAATTGTCCAAATAGTAACAGGAGCTACTAATATTAGAGAGGGACAATTAGTACCTGTGGCTTTGGTTGGAGCGGTTTTGGCAGGAAATTTTAAAATAGAAGAAAGTGAATTAAGGGGAGTAAAGTCCTTTGGAATGCTTTGTTCATTAGAGGAACTAGGATATGGAGAAAATGTAATACCTAAAGAAGCAGTTGATGGGATATATGAGGTAAGAGGAGACTATAAAATAGGAACACCAATAGAAGAAGTCCTAGAGATGGATGGTTATGTATTGGAGATAGAAATAACTCCTAACAGACAGGACTGTTTAAGTATAATAGGTCTAGCTAGAGAAACAGCAGCTACTTTTGATAAAAAAGTTAAGGAACCTACAATTGAAATAAAAGAAGAAGTTGATCATATATCTGAATATGTAGAAATAGAAATAGAATCAGAAAATTGTAATAGATATTATGCAAGAGTTATTAAAGATGTAAAAATAGAGCCTTCTCCAATTTGGTTACAGAATAGACTTATGGAAGCTGGAATGAGACCAATAAATAATATAGTGGATATAACTAATTATATTATGCTGGAATATGGACAACCTTTACATGCATTTGATTTAGATAGAGTAAATGGTAATAAAGTAATAGTTCGCCAAGCAAAAGATGGAGAACAAATAAAAACATTAGATGATCAGGATAGAAAATTAGATGAAAATGATTTAGTTATAGCAGATGAGACTAATCCCATTGGAATAGCAGGTGTTATGGGCGGATTTGATTCCGAGATAACAGAGGATACAAAAATAGTAATGTTAGAATCAGCAGTATTCGATCCAAGAAGCATAAGACTAACATCTAAAAAGTTCAATTTAAGATCAGAGGCTTCATCTAGATTTGAAAAAGGAATAGATCCTAATTTAGCTAAAAAAGCAGGAGATAGATTTTGTCAATTAGTAGAAGAGTTGGGAGCAGGAAAGATAATTAAAGGAAATATAGATGAATATGAAGAAATTGTTAAACCCAAGACTATTGACTTAAGGGTTAAAAGGGTTAATGATCTATTAGGTACGGATTTGGAAAGGGAAACAATAACAAAATATTTAGAAGGCTTAGGATTTAAAGTTGAAAAAGATGAAGAAATTTTAAAAGTAACAGTTCCAACTTATAGATTAGATATCTATGTGGAAGTAGATTTAATAGAAGAGATAGGAAGACTTTATGGATTTCATAATATAAAACCGGAACCACTTAAAGGTACTCTTTCGAGAGGAGAAAAACCTTATGCAAGAATAATAGAAGATAAATCAAAAGAGATATTAAGTGCATTAGGATTAAATGAAATTGTAACTTATTCATTTATAAGTCCTAAAGCATATGATAAATTGAGAATAGATAAAAAAGATGAATTAAGAGATTATATAGAATTATTAAACCCATTAGGTGAAGATTATAGTGTTATGAGAACAACATTGTTGTCTAATATGATGGATACACTATCTAGAAATTATAATAGAAAAGTAAAATCTACATTTCTATATGAAATAGGAACTCTATTCACAGCAGAAAAACTTCCTATAATCGAAATACCAAATGAAGATAGAGCCCTAGTATTAGGTGGATATGGAAATAATATAGATTTTTATACTATTAAATCAGTTGTAGATTCACTATTGTCTAAAATAGGAATTAGAGGATATGAATATGTAAGAGAAGAGGATAATCCAGTATTTCATCCAGGTAGAACAGCAAATATAATTTTAGATGGAAAAATATTAGGTAGAATTGGTGAAGTACACCCAGATACTATAGAGAACTATGGTATTAAAGAAAGAGTTTATTTAGGACAGTTAGACTATGATATAGTTAAGGAAGAATCAAAACTAGAAATATCATTTAAAGAGCTACCTAAATATCCATCAGTTACAAGAGATTTAGCTCTTGTATTAGATGAAAGTGTATTAGTTGGTGAAATTGAAAAGGTTATAAATAAACATGGTAAGGATTTAATTGAAAAGATAGAACTATTTGATATATATACAGGAGATCAAATACCAGAGGGTAAGAAAAGTGTAGCATATTCTATAATATATAGATCTTATGAGAAAACATTGACTGATAAAGAGATAAATAGTGTACAAAATAATTTGATAGAAGATCTAGAAAAGAGTTTTGATGCAGAACTAAGATCATAAAAAGAGTAGATAAATCTACTCTTTTTCTAAAAATATAAGGAGAGGGAGTTATGGCGGAGAAGAAAAGAATAGAAGTAGAAATAGATGGTCGTAACTTTACAGTGGTAGGATCTGGTAGTCAGGAGTATGTGGAAGAAATAGCTACCTATATTGATGAAAAAATTAAAGATATATCATCTAAAAATACTAGACTATCTCAATTAATGGCAGCCACTTTAGCTGCATTCAATATAACAGATGAACTTTACAAAAAAGAGGATTCAAATAAGAATTTGGAAATAGAAATGGAAGTTCTAAGAGAAAAATATGAAAAAGTACTATCGGAAAATAAGGATAAGGAAATTTCTGAAGAAAATTTATTTAATAAGGTTAAAGAATATAAAATAATATTGGATAAAAACAAAGAGAAAATAGAATCAAAAAATTCAGAAATAGATAAGATGAAAAAAGAACTTCAAGATAAGGAAAATTTAATACTTGAAAACGTAGAAACAAACAATAATTTATTAAATGAATTAAATATAACAGAAGAAGAGAATAAAAAACAAAAAAATAAATTGGAATTACTAAACAAATCAGATATGGATAAAGAAAAAGAGATAGACAGATTAAAAATGGAATTGGATGAATTAAAAGAAAAATATGAAATTGAAACTAAAAAAGCCAAAGAACAAAGACAAGAAATTATCCATAACCAAGAGGAATTTAAAAGATTAGAAAAGATAAAAGAGAATTTGTCCAATGAAAATAAGAGAAATAAAGAAATAATAAAGGAAAAATCAGATAAAAATGTTCAATTAGATGAAGAAAATACTGAAATCAAGAGTAAATTAAGAGTTTTAAATGAACAAATAGAAATAAAAAACAAAAAAATAGAGGAAATACAGCTTAATAACAAGTCAATAAAAGAGAAATTAGATTTAGAAAAACTTGGAAATGAAGAATTAGAAGCAGAATTAAATTTAAAAGAAGATGAACTGGAAGAATTTAATCGAGTTAAAATTAGTTTAGAAGCAGATATAAAAAAATTAGAGTCAAATAAAAGTGATAGAGATACTGAACTGAATAGATATAAACGAGAAATAGAAGTTATAAAGGAAAATTATAGAAATTTAAATGAGGACTTTAATAAATTGAGATTAAAAGAGACAGATCTTAATAAAGAAATAGAAATTTATAAAGAAGATATAGAATCTAAAAAAGAAAAAATATCTGAAAGTAATCTTATCGTAAAAGATTTAAATGAAGATCTAGATAGATTAGGAAGAATTCATAGAGAACTTAGTCATGAATTGGTAAGTGTAAAAAAAGAATTAGAGTCTATAATAGAAGAAAAAGAAAAATTATCCATTAATCTGGTTGAGTGTAGAGAAGAACTAGACAAAAACAATTTAAATTCTAAAAATGATAAGATTAAAATAGAAAAACTTAAGTCTGAAAAAGAAAATATGTCTATCAGTATTAAAGATTATAAAGAAAGATTAGAGAAATTATCTGAGAATAAAAATAGAATGGAAAGAGAATTAAAAATAGAATTAGAAAAAAATGATAAAAAGACAGACATCTTAAATAGTCAAAAATCAGAATATAAATTACTTAAATCAGATTTTCATAATAAAGATCAAGAGCTAAATCAGATAAAAATAGATTTAGACAAAATAAAAGCTTCTAAAAAAAGCTTGGAAGAGAAATTAGAGGAATCAAATAGGAACAAGCAGGATAAAGATAGAGATATTAAAAAACAAAAAGAAGAGATAGAAAAACTATCAAAGAAAATATTAGAAGTTAAATCTAAATATGATGACAATGAAGAAGAGATTAAAGAAAAAACAAAAAGATTATCAGAAATAGAAAGAGAAATTGAAAGTAAAACTCAGTCTGTTAAATTTAAAGATGAAGAATTAATTAGAAGCCAAAATATGATTAGAAGTTTACAAGACAAAATATTAGATCACCAGATAAAATTAGATGAAGCTAATAACAGATTAAAAGAGTTAGAATAGTAAAGTATTGGAGGAATTATAATTTAGTGGAAAATATAGAGTTATTAGCTCCTGTAGGGAGTATGGAATCCTTATATGCTGCAGTACAAAATGGTGCAAAGGCAGTGTATTTAGGTGGGGAATTATTTAATGCTAGGCATTATGCGTCGAACTTTAATAAGGAAGAAATGAAAAAAGCTGTAAAATATTCCCATTTAAGAGATGTGAAAGTATATGTAACTGTTAATATTCTTTTAGAAAATAAAGAAATGATCCAAGCATTGGATTATGTTAAGTTTTTGTATGATATAGGTGTGGATGCAATAATAGTACAGGATATCGGACTTGCATCTCTTGTTAGGAAATTGCTTCCGGATATGGATATTCATGCCAGCACCCAAATGACTATTAATAATTTAGAAGGAGCAAAATTCTTATATAAACAGGGATTTACTAGAGTAGTATTGTCTAGAGAAGTTCCAATAGAAGAAATTAAATATATAAGTAAAAACAGCCCTATAGAATTAGAAGTATTTATTCATGGGGCACTTTGTGTGTCTTATTCTGGTCAATGTTTAATGAGCAGTATGATAGGTGGAAGAAGTGGAAATAGAGGAAAATGTGCTCAACCTTGCAGAATGCCATCTACTTTAGTAGACAAAAAAGGCTATACAGTAAATGGTTGGGAAGAAAAGCATATATTAAGTCCTAAAGATTTAAATACTTTAGAAGAAATATTAGAATTAAAAAAAGCAGGAGTTACTTCCTTAAAGATAGAAGGAAGAATGAAAAGGCCAGAATATGTTGCAACTGTTGTGGATCTTTATAATAAGGTTTTAAATAAAGGAATTGAGAAGATAACAGATCTTGATAAAGAAAATATAAAACAAGTATTTAATAGAGGATTTACTAAAGGAATAACATTTGGAGAATTTGGAAAGGATTTCATATCATATAATAGACCTGACAATAGAGGGGTTCAATTAGGTAGAGTTGTTAAGTTAGACCATAGAGAATTAACAATAGAACTTTCAACAGATGTGGAAGAAGGGGATATAATAGAATTTATCGTAGGTCAAGATAAATACAAGGGATTAAAAGCAACTAAATCTGGAAAAAAAGGAGAATATTATACTATTGAAAAAAGAGGAAATATAGTTAATAATAGTATAGCTTATAAAAAAACCTCAACCAGTTTATTGGAATCTTCCAAGGAAAGCTATAGAGAAGACCGAATTAAGAGAAAAATAGATATGAGTATTAAAATAGAGAAAAATGAAAAACCAATGCTTGAAATAAATTATAATAATAACAAAATTAAATTAATAGGAGAAGAATTTGTTCAAGAAAGTAAAAATAGACCTTTAACAGAGGAAACAGTTGAAGAACAAATCTCAAAACTTGGGGATACGGTTTATGAATTAGATAAAATGGAAATAGATTTAGAAGAAGGATGTTTTATGCCTCTATCAAGTTTAAACTCACTTAGAAGAAAAGGGACAGATAAGTTAGATAGTTTAATATTAGGTGAATATAGAAAAAAAGAAGTATTAGAAGAGGATTTTATTGTAGAAAAAAATGAGATTTTATCTTTAGAAAGCATTAAAGAAGATAAGGAAAAAATTTTAACCATAAAAGTGGATAACTTTAATCAATTAGAGCAATTAGATTTAGAGAAAGTGGATAAGTTAATAATAAACTATTATGATAATAAGGATCAACTGATTAAAAGTCTAGCAAAACTTCAAGATAGTGAAATAGAAATATATATAGGAACAGAGGCAATTTTGTATAGAGATGATATAGAATTATTAAAAGAAGTATTATCAGAAATCAAAAATGATATTACAGGAGTATCCGTATCAAATTTAGGAACCTTATTCCTAATAAAGGAGAACTATGATCTTGAAATACATGGTGACATAGGTCTTAATGCATTTAATAGTTATACAGTTAAATTTTTGGAAGAAAATGGAGTTACTAGTTTAGACCTGTCAGTAGAATTAAGATTAGACCAAATTGAGAAGATTGCCAATGAATCATCTATTAGGACAAGCGTTATTAGTTATGGATATATTCCAGTTATGATAACTAAACATTGCCCTATGTCATTAGTAAAAGGATGTATAAATGATGATCAGTGCAGGAGTTGTCAATATTCTAAAGGATATGGTATAAAGGATAGAATAGGTGTGGAATTTAAGATGACTAGAAAAACTGGTTTTACAAATATATACAATTCAGTTCCAATAATGGTATTAGATAATTTAAAAAGAATAGTTGACTCTGGATTAGATGGAGTGAGAATGGATTTCACATTAGAAGAAGATGGGATAGAAGAATTACAGGACATATATTATGGAACAATAAAAAACCATGGAAATAAATCAGAAATGGAGAGTTTTATGGATGATTTTAGAGAAAACAATAAAATAACAAATGGACATTTTTTCAGAGGAATTATTGAATAGAGGTGAGAAGCTAGATGAATGAAAAAACATTAAAGACCTTAGAATATGAAAAAATAGTTAATTTACTGTTGGATAAAGCTGAATCTGAATTGGGAAGAAAAAAAATAGAAGCTATAAGGCCTTTAACGGATATTGAAGAAATAGAGAGATTACAAGAGGCAACATCGGAAGCTTATAAAATTATGATAAAGAGAAGTGCTCCACCTCTTTTTGGAATATATGACTTGGGAAAAGAGATGCAAAGGATAAAAATTGGTGGGATATTAGAGCCAGTAAGTCTTTTAAGGGTATCTGACTCATTAAGAGTTTCTAGAAGACTTAAAGGATATATGAGAGACAATGATGGGGATAGGGAGTCTAGTTATCCAATAATAGGAAATTTAATTGAGACTCTAAGTACAATGAAATTTATAGAGGAAGAAATAGAAAAAGCCATAGTATCCGAGGATGAGATATCGGATAATGCTAGTAGTGCTCTAAAAAGTATAAGAAGAGAGAAGTTATCTACAAACAATTCAATAAGAAAAAAATTAGATAATATAACAAGTTCTCCATCTTATCAAAAGTATTTACAGGATAGTATTGTTACTATGAGAGAAGGAAGATTTGTAGTACCTGTAAAACAAGAGCATAGGGGGAATGTATCTGGTATTGTTCATGATATGAGTTCTAGTGGGGCAACTGTATTCATAGAGCCAATGGCAGTAGTTGAATTAAATAATAAAATGAGAGAATTGGATATAAAAGAAAATGAAGAAATCCACAAGATATTAAAAAGATTATCAGAATTAGTATTAGAAGAATCTCATAAGATTTTATACAATCAAGAGATATTACAAGAGTTGGACTTCATATTTGCTAAGGGAAAACTAGCTCTAGATATGAATGGTACAAAACCCATATTAAATAAAGATAGATATATTAATATGAAAAAAGCAAGACACCCTCTATTAGGAGATGATGAGGTAGTTCCAATTGATGTATATTTAGGTGAAGATTTTAATACACTAGTTATAACTGGTCCAAATACAGGTGGTAAAACTGTAACACTTAAAACAGTAGGACTTCTTACTGCAATGGCGCAATCAGGCCTTCATATACCAGCAGATTTTAATTCTGAAATTGGAGTGTTTGATAAAATCTTTGCAGATATAGGTGATGAACAGAGTATAGAACAATCACTTTCAACATTCTCCTCCCATATGACGAATATAGTTAGTATATTAGATGAGGTTGATGAAAATAGTTTGGTCCTGTTTGATGAGTTAGGAGCAGGGACTGATCCAACAGAGGGTGCAGCATTAGCTATATCCATATTGGAAAACTTACTAAGAAGAGATATAAGAACTCTTGCTACTACACATTATAGTCAGCTAAAAGTATATGCATTAACAACTGATAATGTTAACAATGCCTCTGTGGAATTTGATGTAGAAACCCTTAGTCCAACTTATAGACTTTTAATTGGAGTACCAGGAAAGTCAAATGCATTTGACATTTCTAAAAGATTAGGACTTCAGGATTTCATTATAGATGATGCTAAGTTATTGGTTTCACAAGAGAGTATAGAATTAGAAGATGTACTTCAATCTTTAGAGCAGGATAGATTACAAGCTGAAGAGAATAGAATGAGAACTGAAGATCATAGACAAGAAGTAGAAAAGTTAAGAGAAGAGTTAAATAGACAAAAAGAGAAAACTGAAAATATGAGAGAAGAAATTCTCAATAAGGCAAAAGAAGAGGCAAGAGCAATATTAAGAGATGCGAAAAAAGATGCAGATGGATTGGTTAAACAACTTAGAGGTATATCAGGAGAAATAGAAAGAGAAAGAAATATAAAAATACAGGAAACTCATGAGAAATTAAAAACCAGTTTAAATCAAGTTGAAAGTGAATTATCTGCAGATGTATTAAATGTTATGTCCAATAAACCTCCAGAGAATCTAAAGCCAGGAGAAACAGTTAGAGTTTTGGCTTATGACCAAGTGGGAGAAGTTTTAAATGAGCCGGATAATAAGGGAGATGTTCAGGTCCAAGTTGGTATAATGAAGATAAATGTAAATGTAACAGGTCTTAAAAGAGATGTATCTCAGGAAGAAGAGAGAAGTAAAACAAAAACTAAACATATTATGAAAAATAAATCTAGAAATGTAAAAAGTGAATTGGATTTAAGAGGATACAATTTGGCAGATGCTCTTATGGATGTGGATAAATATCTAGATGATGCTCTACTTTCAGGTCTTGATAGAATAGAAATAATACATGGTAAAGGTACAGGAGTATTGAGAGAGGGAATTACTGGATATTTGAAAAACCACAGAAATGTTAAAAATTATAGACTTGGTGATATAGGCGAAGGTGGAGACGGGGTAACTATTGTGGAATTAAGATAGTTAATAATAATCAGATCAATTTATATAAAGAACAAAGCCTTGAAAATTCAAGCTTAATAGTATATATTAATTATAGTAACTAAATAGAAATCATTGATTGGAAAAGTAGATTAAAAAAGTTTATCCATAGCGAGCTGGGTAGTTGGAAGCCAGAGATAATATTTTGATTGAAAAGAATCCAGGAGAATAATATCTGAAACTAGTAGGATATTACGCTAGTAGCGATAAAATTATTCAGTGGATAATATAGATTATCAACAAGAGTGGCAACACGAGATAGCTCTCGTCTCTTAATAGAGATGAAGGCTATTTTTTAATTTAAGGAGGAGATTAAATGTTAAATTTTAAAGATAAAGCTGTAGAGTTAATATTAGCAGAGGTGGAAGGTTTATCAGAAGAAGAGATAAACTCTGCAATAGAAGTTCCACCATCTTATGATATGGGAGATTATGCATTACCAGCTTTTCAACTTGCAAGAGTATTAAAAAAAGCTCCGAATATTATAGCTGAAGAATTAGCAGAAAAATTTTCAGGGAATGAATATTTTGAAAGAATTGAAAATGCAGGACCTTACTTAAATTTCTTTATAAATAAAGAAAGGTTAATAGAAGAGACTATAAGTGAGATAAAAGAAAAGGGAGATAATTATGGATCTTCAGATATGGGTAAAGATAAAACTGTTATAGTAGAATTCTCATCACCTAATATAGCAAAACCATTTCATATAGGTCACATTAGAACCACTGTTATTGGAAATGCTCTTTATAAAATATATAGTTTTTTAGGATATGACACAATAGCTATAAATCATTTAGGAGATTATGGTACTCAATTTGGAATGTTAATTTCAGCTTATAAAAAATGGGGAGACAGAGAAGTAATAGAAAGAGATCCTATAAATGAATTATTAAAACTATATGTAGACTTTAATGCAGCAGCAGAAGAAGATGAGAGTTTGAGAGATGAAGCTAGATATTGGTTTAGAGAACTAGAGAATAAAAATGAAGAAGCTGTTGAATTATGGGAATGGATAAGAAAAATATCATTAGAAGAATTTAATAAGGTATATGACTTACTAGGAATAGAGTTTGATTCATATGCAGGAGAATCATTTTATTCAGATAAAATGGAGCCAATTTTAAAAGAATTAAGGGAAAAAGATTTATTGGTGGAATCAGAGGGAGCTTATATGGTGGAATTAGAAGATTATGATATGCCACCTGCACTAATGATGAAATCTGATGGCTCAACTCTTTATACCACTAGAGATATGGCTGCAGCATTTTATAGAAAAGAAAAATATGATTTCTATAAAAATATATATGTGGTTGGATCACAACAAAATCTACATTTTAAATCATTTTTTAAGGTTATAGAACTTATGGGACATGAATGGTCAAAAGACTGTATACACGTTCCTTTTGGAATGGTAAGTTTGGAGGATGGAACTTTATCTACAAGAAAAGGTAGAGTAGTGTTTTTAGAAGATGTATTAAATAAGGCAGTAGAAAATACAACTGGAATAATAGAAAAGAGAAATCCAGAATTAGAAAATAAAGACCAGGTAGCAGAGCAAGTGGGAATTGGAGCAGTAGTATTCCAAGAATTATTTAATCAAAGAATTAAGGATTATGTATTCTCTTGGGATAAAACACTAAGTTTTGAAGGGGAAACAGGACCTTATGTCCAATACACTCATGCCAGAATTTGTTCTTTATTGGATAGAGGGGACTTTGATATAGAATCTGAAGTTGATTATTCTCTATTAAATTCTGAAAATGAAATAAATATAGTTAGAAATTTATACGATTTCCCTAAAGCCATAGTAGATGCAATGGAAAAAAATGAACCTTTCTATATAACTAGAAAAATATTAGATATAGCACAGTCCTATAATACTTTTTATAACAGTACTAATATAAATAATTCAGAAGATGAAAAGGTAAAAAGAGCAAGACAGTTATTATCATATGCAACTAAAGAAGTTATAAAAACAGGACTTAATATTCTAGGTATAAAAGCACCAGAAAGAATGTAGTATATGAAAAAAGATCTAGCTAAATTATTTGAAGAAACTATAAAAGAAGAATATATATGTGATGATAAGTATGGATATTTATCACAAATGTCAATACTTGTAGCAAAATCATTAATACCGGACAAGGAAAAGATTGGAGTCCATATAAACTATGAAAGATATATTAAAGAAATGGATCTTTGGATGGATTATAGGACAGGAGATAATGAGTCCTTATTAAATATTAAAAATATGGATAATAATATATATTGGAAAGGTGAAGATCCTTCTATTATATATAGAATAATACCAATTCTCATCTCCAATACAGAGAAAGAAATATTTTTAAGTGAAGTAATAAAGAATATATTATTTACAACAGGAAATCTAAAAGAGTTATTTAAGAATATATCAATAGGATATTTATTTTTTCTAATTATAAATAATATTGATGGAAAAGAAGAACAATTAAAGGATATGATAATTAAATTTAGTCAAAAGGAATTTATTGAACAATTTGATAAGTTTTATAGACTAGAAAGAATGAGCTATCCAGATAATTATGCAGTAGATTTTGAAAAGGAAAAGATACACATAATAAATCTTTTCAATGGAATAGATAGAGAAGAATACAAAGATTTATCTAATATGTTAAATGTATTAAATGATGGGAACCCAGAAACTAGTATAGGAAATATACTTTTTAATTATATAAAGGGAAATCCAGACTCTGTGGAATTACCAGTTTTTTATAAAAATATGGGTTCCTATCTTATGAATCTTAGAACTGGAAAAGTGCCAAGAGAAGCACTTCAAGTTAAAGAGTATATATTACCAGATATATTTAAATTCCAAGTTGGAGAAAAATTTCACCATACACTTTTAAATGATTCTGAAATAATTAAAAGGGAAGAAAAAAATGGTATAATACAATTATTAGTAAGAACAAAAACAGGAATATATTTATTTAGAAGATAATAAAAAATGCACCTAGAAAACTAGGTGCATTTTTATATTCTGGATAAATTATATATGTAATCATTATTCACTCAGATATTTAAGAAAGTCTTCTTTACTAACCTCAGCTAAAGAAGATAGTTCGTCAAGAATACGGTTTTTAAGTTCAGTGAAGTCCTGAACTTTGGTCTCTTTACTTGTATATTCTAAGGCTTCCAGAATTAAAAGCATATCATCTTTAGGCATCTCTTGTATGGAAATAGAATCAAAATCTAACATATAATAGTCTCCTTTCATATAGATAATTATACTCTATTCTATAGGAACAAGTCAAAAAATTCAATAAGTAAAATATAAAGTTTAATATTCTACATAGTAATTATTAGTATAATGATATAATAGGATGTAGAATAATTAAAGGGAAGGTGTATAAATGAAATTATTATTAACAACATTAAATTCTAAGTTCGTTCACTCCAATTTAGCCTTAAGATATTTAAAAGGATATTCTAAGGATAAAATTCAGACTGAGCTTAGAGAATATACTATAAATCAGAATATAGATTATATAGTATCTGAAATATATAAAATAGATCCAGATATAGTAGGATTCTCCACATATATATGGAATTTAGGAGAAACACTGGAGATATGTGAAACACTGAAAATTATAAAGCCAGATATAAAAATATTTCTAGGTGGTCCAGAAGTTACATTTGATGGGATAGAAATAATGAGAAATAATAAATTTATAGATTGGATAATATTTGGAGAAGGTGAAGAAACTTTTGAAGAATTAATTAAAAGTATAATAGAAAAGAAAAATAATTATGAAGAAATATTAGGTCTTATATATAGAGATGAGGAAAGAATAGTAAAAAACCAAGCAAGACCTTTAATAGAAGATTTAAATACCATACCATCACCTTATGATGAGGATGTGGATAGAAAATTAAGAAACAAAATAATATACTATGAAAGTTCAAGAGGTTGTCCTTTTAACTGTAAGTTCTGCCTTTCATCTACTATAAAAGGTGTCAGGTATTTTGATATAGACAGAGTTAAAAGAGAATTAGGTCTTTTAATAGATGCACAGGTTAGACAGGTTAAATTTGTAGATAGGACATTTAATGCTAATAAGAAGTACGCAATGGAAATAATGAATTTTATAATGGAAAAGGATCCTAAGGATATAAATTTCCATTTTGAAGTTACAGCTCATTTACTTGACGAAGAGATGTTGGATTTCTTATCAAATGTTAAAGAGGGTTTATTTCAATTTGAAGTTGGAGTACAATCCACAAATCCTAAAACAATAGAAGCAGTTGGAAGAACTACAGATTTTAAAAAGCTAAGACAGGTTACTAAAGAAATAAAAACATTTAAAAAAATCCATCAACATTTGGATTTAATAGCAGGACTTCCTTATGAAGATTTCAATTCATTTAGAGAATCCTTTAATGATGTATATGAAATAAGACCAGAAAAGATTCAGCTAGGTTTCTTGAAATTATTAAAAGGTTCAGAATTAAGAGATAGAGAAATTGAATATGGATTTAAATATATAGATAGTCCTCCTTACGAAGTCTTAGAGACTAAACATTTGGATTATAATGGAATTAGAAAGCTAAAAGCAATAGAAGAGATGGTAGATATTTATTATAATGGGGAGATATTTAAAAATTCTATAGATTTTATAGTAGAGAATCACTATGAGACAGCTTTTGATTTCTTTCACAGTATATCAGAATACTGGGAAGAAAAAGGGTATCATAAGGTTTCACATGGTAGAAGGAAAATATATCAAGTTTTAAATGATTTTTATAAATCTAAGGGATTTAAGGGTGAAAAAATCTTTAATGAAATAATAAAATTGGATTTCATTCAAAATAATAAGGGATTGAGATTGCCTTCAGGAGTAAAAGAATATAAAAATGAAATGAAAAGAAATCAGATACATGAACTTTTAAAAGACGAAAGATTATTAACTGGTGAGTTAATAGGGTATAAAGACATTCAGACTAGAGATTTTCTGAAAATAATTCATATAGAAAGATTTGGAGTTAATGTCTTAGAAATAATAAAAAAAGAATATAAAATAGATGTAGATATGGAGCAGGATGAAAGTTATCTATTAACAGTATATAAGGACGGGGTAATAAATAATTTCAAAACAATAGATATTACAGAGATAGTTAATAGACTAATTGATATAGAAAGATAAAATTATTAGTACTCAGTTTAAATGGGGGTTTTAAAGTGACAAATATGGAAGATTTCTTAAATGTAAATAAAGATGCAGTAAATAGAGGCATAAAAAGTTTATCGAAAAATTGGATTATACTATTTGTGGGAATTGCATATAGTATAATTAACACA
Source organism: Tissierellaceae bacterium (assembly GCA_029257065.1). Lineage (GTDB taxonomy): Bacteria > Bacillota > Clostridia > Tissierellales > Tissierellaceae > JARIDA01. The sequence continues at coordinate 32,230 of JARIDA010000100.1, forward strand.
TTAATATATGGTGTAATCAATACTGTATTCAGAGGGCCACTATCTATAATAGCAGGTTTAATAGGAGCTTTTTTAAGTGCAGCAATGATTTCTAATTATCTATATCTACTATATAATGTGATAAATAATAATAAAATTACAATAGATGATTTTAAACAAGGATTTACAGCCTATATATATAAAGTATATGGGGTTATGTTTGTTTTTTATATGGTTAGTTTATTGTTAAGAATTACTGGATTAGGAGGGATTTATCCACTATTAATGGTATTAGCAGTTGTCCTATTAAATGCTCTACCAGAGACAATATATCAAAAACACTATGATTCAACCACAAGTATTTCCTATAGTTTTGAGTTTGCCAAGGATAATGTTGTAAATTGGTATGTTTCTAATCTGATTATAGGATTATTATTATATCTATTAACTTCAAATTTATTGTTTATGTTTAAATTTACTTCAGGAAACAGTATTTTTAGATTTATAAATATAAGTAGTATTGTTATGCAGGCTATAGGATCTATGATTATGATATACAGGGGACATCTGTATAGTATATTAAGTAATAGTACTAAAAGAAAAAGAGAGTTCATGAGTAAGTTTTAATTGGGGTGAAAATATGAAAAAAGAAATAAATTATATAGATGAATATTTTAAAGGAAAAGCACAGAAAGTAAATTTTATAGAATTAAAAGACTATAAGCAATTAGGATTAGAAATGGGAGAAGACATACGAATACCACTACCTTTAGTTTCGGATGTATTAGCAGATGGAATTAGTAAGGGAAATTTAGAAGAGAAAGTTGATGCGGAGAAAATATTAGATGGAATGATATTTTTAATAGGAACTGATAATGAGTTTGAATTTAAAGATGATTATATAAAAATATTAAGAGAATATAGTGAAGAAATAGATGATTATATATTCTTTAAAGGAATAAAATATTTGGATCAAGATTTAATGGAAAGGTCAGAAGTATATTTCAGAGCAATTAGAGAGATGAACCCAGAGCATATATTAGGAAGATTTAATTATGCACTGGCTTTGGAAAGAATAGCTCAAGATATGATAAATGATGGAGAAGAAATAAAAGGAATGCAATTCTTAGCTGAATCAACATATGAATTAGAATCTATATTAGATATAGACGAGAAGTATGCATTAGCATATTATAAATTAGGATATCATTATAATTTTTCTAATCAATATTTAAAGGCTAAACTAATGTGGGAAAAATATATTAATCTAGATAATGATGATTTAAGAATTCAAGAGGTAAGAGAACAGATAGATATTATACAGGATAATGTAGATTTGGAAAGTGGATTGACATATCTGTCTTACAATAGACATGAAGAAGCTTTAGAATCTTTTTTAAAAATATTACCTAGACATTCGGAATGGTGGGAATTGAGATATTTATTAGGTATGACTCATGCAGGTTTAAATAACTCTCAAGCAGCTATAGATCAGTACCGATTAGCATTAGAATTAAATTCTGAAATTGAGGATGTATATAATGAATTAGGTATAGAACTATTTAAACAAGGTGATATAGCAGAAGCAATAGTTATATTTAGTAAGGGTATAGATATTTTAGGGGATAAATATAAACTTTATTTCAATAGAGGTTTAGGATATTTACAGTTAGATAACTATATAAAAGCAAAGGAAGATATTAATAAAGCTTATGAGTTAAATCCAGTAGATGAAAATGTATTGGAAACTAAGAATCAATTAGAAAATATATAAGTGATAATTAGCCCTATATATAATGTAGGAAAAAAGAAGAATAAAAAAGCATTGAAACAAGCAAAAAATAAAACTGAAAAAGCATTGACTTTTTATTTTTTAAATGTTAATATATAAAAGGTCAGTGAGAGAGAAATAGAGCAGCAAAAAAGAATTATAAAAAAAGCTCTCATAAATATTTGACAAAGCAAAACAAATATAGTATTATGTTTAAGCAAGGTTGGATAACAACCGGCAAACAAAACAACTAAATAGGAGTCAAAAAGAATTACAAAATACTTCTTGA
>JARIDA010000106.1 GCA_029257065.1 Tissierellaceae bacterium
GATCCAGAAGATGTAGATATGTTAGAAGATTTAGTACTTTCCGCAGTAAATGAAGCTTTAAGAAAAGCAGAAGAAAAAATGGAAAATGAAATGAAAAAATTAACTGGAGGAATGAATATTCCAGGAATGTTCTAGTAAAAGGAGATAAATAAGTATGGATTATTATGCACTTCCCATAGCAAATTTAATAGATCAATTATCAAAATTACCAGGTGTAGGAAGAAAGACAGCTCAAAGATTAGCATTTTTCATATTGGAAATGGAAGAGTTAGATGTAAAAAAGCTATCACAATCCATTGTAGATGCAAAATCAGATATAAAATTTTGTAGTATTTGCTGTAATTTAACTGATACTGATCCTTGTAGACTTTGCTCTGATAAGAGTAGGGATGGATCTATTATATGTGTGGTTCAAGGTCCAAAGGACATAATAGCCATGGAAAGATCCAGAGACTATAAGGGTCTTTATCATGTTCTACACGGGGTAATATCTCCAATGGACAATATAGGACCTAATGAAATCAAGACGAAGGAACTCTTAAATAGACTAGTGGATGATGTGGTTGAAGAGGTAATAATAGCAACTAATCCAACTGTTGAAGGAGAAGCTACAGGACTTTATTTAGCCAGACTTATTAAACCTTTAGGAGTAAAGGTTACCAGAATTGCTCATGGAATTCCAGTAGGTGGAGATTTGGAGTACTTTGATGAAGTAACACTTTCAAAAGCTATGGAAAATAGAAGAGAAATATAAAATATATTTAAGGGGAAGTATGAAATCTTATACTTCCTCTTTTTCTTATTAATATATATATAATTGGGTATTATTAGATTCGAAGCAATATTAAATTGATATAATAAATTATAGAAAGTTAGGAGATTATATATGAAGTTTTTTAAAAAAAAGCAGGAATGTAGAGAGACAAGAGGAATTATAACTCATATTAATAGGATAATAGAGGGTGAGGAGTCAGAAGAGCCAGAATTAAAAGATCCATTACACAGAGAGTTAATGGATACAATTAATCAGTTGATAGACAACGATAGAGAGATGGTTTTAACTGGAAATGAAATAATGGAAATAGCAGCTAGGATAAGTAATTTTGATGTGGAAATGAGATATATATCAGAAAATCTAGTTGGTTTTTCAAATGAGATGAATGATTTAAGCCAGTCAAATCTTGCAATAGTCCAACAGACCAATGCCAGTATGAACGATGTTAATGCAACAGTTAGTAGATCTGCAGAGACATTAAATGAAATTTCTGAGGAATCAGAAGAGCTATTGGTGAGTAATAATCAAGGATTGGAAGAATTAGTAAGAGTTGGAAATTTAAGAGAAGTGGTTATTGATAATGCAGAAAATATGAAGAGGCAAATAGAAAGTCTAGTAGAGATGACAGAACAGATACACCAAATAGTTCAAGGAGTAGCCCAAATTGCGGATCAGACAAATTTATTAGCACTTAATGCATCTATAGAAGCGGCAAGAGCAGGAGAGCATGGCAGAGGATTTGCAGTAGTAGCAGAAGAAATCAGTAAATTAGCAGAGGACACAAAAACCAATTTAGATGGAATGAACAGTTTCGTTCAAAACATACAAGAAGCAGCAAACAATGGAATGTCAAGCATGGATAATACATTGGAATCTACAGAAGATATGAGTCTACAAATAGATAATGTATTGTCGGCTATGAGAAGAAATGTATCCATGTTAAACAATTCTATAGAACATATTAATGAAGTAAACAATTCTATGGATGGGATTGGACTTGCTACAAATGAAATAAGCTCTGCAATGGATGAGTCAAGTGGTGATGCAGAAAGACTTAGTATAATGACAGGAGAAATAAATGATTATGCTAATAGAAGTCAGCAGGTTTCAGAAGTTATTACAGAAATTGATGATCAGTTAACTGAAAGTAGCAAGGAAATCTTGGAAAGAGTGGCAAGAACGGGAAATTTCATAAAAGATGAAGATTTAGTAAATATTATAGAATCTGCCTTAATTTCTCATGGTAAATGGTTGAATCAATTGGAAAGAATAGTTGATAGGATGGAAACAGAACCCCTTCAAACAGATGGTACTAGATGTGCATTTGGACATTATTATGATGGAACAGTTATAAAAAATAAAAGTATTTTAAAAGATTGGAATAATATAGAGGAAATACATTTAGAATTCCATAGAATAGGTGACCAGGCATTAGCAAAAGTTGAAAATGGTGATAGTTCAGGGGCAAGAGACTCCTATAGAGAAGCAGTCGCTCAAAGTAAAAAATTAGGAGAATTATTAAATCAAATTAAAAACAAATTAAAAGCATAAAAATATCCTACTCAAAATTGAGTAGGATATTTTTTATAGAAAATTATTGATAACTATTGCTACTAAAACACCTATTGAGGTTTCCACAACTCTATTTATTGTAAACATAAAAGGAGATGCATTATCAATATGTGAAACAGCAATACTTATAAATACAATACAGGATATTGTGGTGGAAGAAGGTGAATGTAGCCTTATACTAGAATAAATCACTGGTACCAAGATCAAACTGAGTATTAGATAGTGAAAATGACCAAAAAGACTTATATCTAAGTAATTTATTAATAGAATTGTTCCCAATCCAAATGAACCTCCTATTAAAGTTCCAATTATCCTACTAATTCCCGTATTCATACTCTCTATAGAATCATTCTTCATTGAAATGATTGCAGCTATAACTGAATAAAAAGGAGAGTTGCCTCTAGGTAATGATATTAAAAAGCACACATAAACGGCGAGAGCAGTTTTCATCACTCTCATACCAATTAATCCTAATAATTTTCTGTCCTTATTTGGAAAACTCATAATATCACCTACAGGCTAGTTTTTATTTTTCAGAATCTATTTCTTCTTCTTTCTCATCTTCAGATTTTAATATTTCCATGAATTGCTCTCCCGTAATGGTCTCCTCTTCCAGAAGAAACTGGGATAATTCATGAAGTTTGTCTATGTTATTTGTAATTATCTCTGTTGCCTTTTCATGAGCACTTCTGATTATTGATTGAACTTCAGTATCAATCTTAGTAGAAGTTTCAGGGGAACAAGCTAGTGAACTATCTCCACCTAGATATTGATTGGTGACAGTTTCTAAAGCTACCATTCCGAATTCGTCACTCATTCCAAATCTGGTTATCATTGCCTTGGCTAATTTAGTTGCCTCTTCAATATCATTTGAAGCACCAGATGTCTTGGTATTAAAGATTAATTCTTCAGCAACTCTACCACCAGTATAAGTGGCAATTTTGTTGAAAGCCTCTTCTTTTGTCATTAATACTTTTTCATCTTCAGCAATTTGCATAGTATAACCTAAAGCACCAGAAGTTCTTGGTATTATGGTTATCTTGTGAACTGGAGCAGAATCTCTTTGTTCTGCTGCAACTAAAGCATGTCCAATTTCATGATATGCAATAATTCTTTTTTCTTTATCAGAGATAACTGAATTCTTTCTTTGATATCCAGCAATAACCACTTCTACTGATTCTTCTAAATCAGATTGAGTTACAGATGTTCTACCTTCTTTAACTGCTCTTAAAGCACCTTCATTTATAATATTGGCTAAATCTGCACCAGATGTACCTGCTGTTGCTCTGGCAATTAGATTGTAGTCAATATCCTCATCCATATTAACTCCCTTAGTGTGAACTTTTAAAATATCTTCTCTACCCTTTAAATCTGGCAATTCTACAGGGATTCTTCTATCAAAACGACCTGGTCTTAAAAGAGCTTCATCTAAAGAGTCTGGTCTATTGGTTGCTGCTAATACAACAACTCCCATACTTCCATCAAATCCATCCATTTCAGTTAAAAGTTGATTAAGAGTCTGTTCTCTCTCATCATTACCTCCAACATTGCCACCTCTTTTTTTACCTATTGTATCAATTTCATCTATAAATACAATACATGGAGCCTTTTCATTTGCCTGTTTAAATAGGTCTCTTACTCTGGCAGCACCACGACCTACAAACATTTCAACAAATTCTGAACCTGATATGGAGAAAAATGGTACATCAGCTTCACCTGCAACTGCTTGAGCTAAAAGGGTTTTACCTGTACCTGGAGGACCAACTAATAGTGCACCTGTTGGCATAATTGCACCAATTTCACTGTATTTCTCTGGATTGTGCAAGAAGTCCACAATTTCACTTAATGCTTCCTTGGCCTCATCTTGTCCTGCCACATCATCAAAGGATTTACCTGATTCTGCAGAAACATAAACTTTAGCATCACTTTGACCAAAGCTCATTGCATTTTTGCCTCCACCCATTTTCCTCATAAGAAATCTTGCTACTAATTGTCCAATTAAAATGAACATTAGCATTGGGAAAATCCAGGATAAAAAGAATTGTACTAGAGGGCTAAATTCCTTAGGTTTTACTCTTTCAAAGACCACATTTTGTTCACGCAATCTATTTGTTAAGTCCTGATCTGGCATTGCACCAGTAACAAAGACTTTTTCATCCTTGGTTTGAAAAGCAATTTCATCGTTCTTAACCTCAACTTTTTCAATTTTATCATCTTCTAAGTATTTTAGAAATGTATTATAATCTGTGTTTTCAATCTCATCTTGGCTTAAAGCAGGAAATAAGATGAAATTCAAAGCAACTAAAATAACTAGAGATAATAAATAATAGAAAATCAGGGAACGTTTTGGACCTTTCTGATTTTTCATAAAAAACCTCCTTAATTATTAATTGAATATTTATATACCCAAAGAATGGATATAATCTCTAAAACAATCATATCACAATAGAATTTATATATATATTCTTTTATGATATAATTCTTATAGTGTTTCAAACTTGTAATTTATAATTAGGAGGGTAAAGATGAGCAAAAGAATTAGCATTATTGGAATTGTAATACTGATTCTAATATCCACATACTCTATGGCTTTTGGAGAAGATATAGTGGATGGGGTAATATATAATACGGAAAAAGCAAAGGTAATAGAGATAGGTGAGTCCATTTCTATTGGAGAAGAAAACTTTGATGGATATATTCAAGAGATAATAGTAGAATTTGTAAGTGGTGAGAGAAAAGGTGATCAGATAACCGTTGAGAATACATTATCTGATAATGCAGCCTATAATTTAATTTTTGAACAGGGTGATAAGGTAGTATTGACAATTGAAACATATGAAGATTCAGAAGGCGAATTTATCTATATTTCAGATCATTTGAGAAATGATTATATTTTGTATTTAGGAATAATTTTTCTAGTAGCTGTATTGATAATAGGAAAGTGGCAAGGGTTAAGGGCATTGATTTCACTAGCTCTAACAATAGGGTCTGTAATATTCATATTACTTCCAAATATCTTAAAGGGCGGAAATCCAATGGTGTGGTCAGTTATTATCTCAATAGGAATAACCATTGTTACAATACTACTCATAACAGGATTTACTAGAAAAAGTGCAGCAGCTATAATAGGAATATCCGTAGGGGTAATTGTGGCAGGAGTAATATCTTATATTATAGGAGTTAAAATAAAATTAACAGGTCTGAGTGCTGACGATGCAACTATGCTTATGTATATTCCACAGGGAATTCAGTTTAACTTTCAACATCTACTCTTTGCAGGAATTATTTTAGGAGCCTTAGGAGCAGTAATGGATGTTGGTGTTTCAATAGCATCATCTCTAGATGAAATCTATAAGGCAAATGAAAATTTAACTAGAAGAGAATTATTTAATGCAGGAATGAATGTGGGAAGAGATATTATGGGGACTATGATAAATACACTTATTCTAGCCTATACTGGAACATCCATACCTCTATTATTACTTTTTATGGCCTATGATAGTAGTATGCTGGAAATAATGAATTTGGATACGGTGGCCACAGAAATAGTAAGATCCCTATCTGGAAGTATTGGTCTAATACTTACAATTCCAATTACAGCAGCAATAGCCAGCTTTTTAATAAAGAGTAATGGTGCAGGAGATACAAAAGAAAATTAATAAAAAATTGCATGGATAACCATGCAATTTTTTTATTTTATTTATATTTATAAAATCTTTCTTTTGTTTCTAGTCTGTTTTCAACTCCCTGATCACCTACTGAATTCCTATTTACAACACTATTACTTGTATATGTTGTACCGTGAATCAATTCTAATATGTGTATAGAGTCTAAACCTCCTGTTTCCATGGAATTTCTACAGGATCCACAATAGGAAATAATATGGTCTGTAGTAGCATCATCAACTCTCCTATTTAAAACCCTATCTTCAAGATCCGGGTTAACTCCAGAAATCATTCCACCTACACCACAACAACGAGTGTTTTCCCTGTTATTATCCATTTCTTCAAAAGAATATCCTAATTCAGATACTATCCATCTAACATTTTCGTGATGAGAAGTTACATGCCTTGTTGGACAGGAATCATGAATATTAAATAATATGTCAGAATTTTCACCAATCCCCCTTTGTCCCTTTGGAAGTCCAATATCTCTTATTAAATCCCAATAAGCGATAACTTCTTGAGTTGCATATTTTTCGAATGTTAGATAACAGGAAGGACAAAGGGTAACAATAACATCTGCACCTGTCTCATCAATTGATTCCTGTATCATTTGAAAGCGATCCTTAAATTTATCCTCTTCTCCAATCATATTGGAAGGAATAGCACAACACTGTAGAACTCCTCCAACTTCACCATCTAAAGCTTCTTTTAGGTGAACCAAAGTATCCTCAACCAGTCCAGGCATAGATGCAGGAACTGAACATCCAGGAATTAAAACATATTTAGTGTCTTTTCCATCCTGTGCCTTCATATATATGGAGGTCTCTTGACTACAATCAAGTGCAATTGCCTCATCTAAATCCTTATGGCCCTTAAGTGGTGAATCTCCATGATTGTTTTTAACATATTCTTTACGAATTTCGTCAAATATAGGTTCCAGCTCAAAGTCATTAGGACATTTAATTGTACATTGTTTACATAGATTACAGGAATATGCGATTATTGGATCCATATTTTCAAATCCTTTATCCAAATACTCCTGAAAAAGTGTTTTAGGACAATCTGTAAAATCTCCTAGCATTAAGCACTCATCCATACAAAGTTTACACTCACACTGAATACATCTGGAGGCCTCTTTTTCTGCCTCTTCCTTTGTAAATCCAAGAGAAACTTCATTAAAGGAATTAATTCTTAAGTTTGCAGGCAGTTGACTAATAGTTCTCCTCTCAACTTTTTCCACACTATCCCAGTCCAAAGGAACATCTAATTTAGTTTCATATGCATCTTCGTCTTCAATATTCCTATTGGCCTTTAAATCCTCCTGATTTAAATATCTAACAATGGATTTTGCAGCTCTTCTTCCAGTTGCCATAGCCTGAATAACAATTGCAGAATGTCCACTGGCATCTCCAGCTATAAATACATTTTCCTCACTAGAGGATTGAAGAGTTAGAGAGTCACACTGGAAATTTCCAAATTTATTTAGTTTTAAAGAGTCTTCTTTATCAAAGGAAGAGTCTAAAACTTGACCAATTGCAAATACAATTGTATCCACTTCTAATAGACTGGTGTCTGAGTCATCAAATTCAGGAGAAAAATTACCTTTTTCATCAAATATTGATACACATTTTTTTATTTCAATTCCCTTTACTCTATTATTTTCATCAGTTAAGATTTTCTTTATAGCTCTAGCATGATGAAATATAGTACCTTCATCCAAGGCACCCTGAGATTCATAATCAGATGCCATCATTTCATCAAAGTCCTTTTCCAGACACAATGAATGAACTTCTTTTACACTTTCAAGGCGAATTGAAGAACGAGCACAGTCCATTGCAACATCTCCACCACCAATAACTGCAACTTTCTCTCCCACATTTGCACAATTTCCTGTAAGTGCAATTTCTTTTAAATATTCGGCTGCAGTGAAAACTCCCTTTGCATTGTGATTTTCCAGGGATTTATCAACTCTACCCAGTTGTTTACCAGTTGCCACCAACACCGCATCAAAATCCTCTTTCAGCTTCTCAAAGGAGATATCCCTTCCGATTTCAACTCCCATTTGGAATTGAACTCCAAGTTTTTCTAAATAGGAGTATTCTTCCGCAATAATATGTCTTGGAATTCTATATTCAGGAATACCAACTCCTATCATACCTCCATAAACCTGTAATTTATCATATAGTGTAATCTGGAAGCCTTCCCTTCTTAAGTCTAAAGCAGCTTGAGCTCCAGCTGGTCCTGCACCAATAATGGCAACCTTCATTCCATTGTCTGCTTTTATATTTAAATCCCAATTTTCTGAAATATCAAAGTTGTCTGCAGCATATCTCTTTAATCCAGCTATGGACATAGGATTATTCATTTCATTCCATTTACAATTTTCTTCACAGGGATGAGCACATATTCTTCCAAGTGTTTTAGGAATAAATAATTTCTCCCTAATCACCTTAATAGCTCCATCTCCATCTCCTTCACCGATTAATCTTACATATTCCTTTATATCCGTTTGCATTGGACAACTGGAAAAACAGGCAGGATTAGAATCCCCCATACAGTCATCTATAATTTCTTGCATTTTATCTATTGTTTCTTTTTTCAACATAAATCCTCCTTAATTTAACTCTTTTTCCTTATTAAATAGTGTTTTTGGATCTACAGCAAATATCATAACTCCTAATACAATAACAAAGCACCAAAAAGCTAAATATGGTGTAATTTCAGTTCCCATTAATATGGCACTGAAGATCACTGACCAAAATGCAGCTGTTGAATTAAGTGCAGTACCCATGGCAGCTCCAATTAAATCAACTGCTTTATACCATGAAAGATATGTAATAACACCAAGTGTGGCAATTCCAGCCATAAAAACCACAGTTCCCGTACTTATAACCTGCATTGCAAGTCCATAACCATTTACAACTGGTAATATAACCACAGCATAGGTTATAAAAGAGACTAAATATCTTATAGTTAAAAAGTGAATTGGCTTTGCCTCAACTTCCCTATCCTCTTCTGAACCTGATTTCATTTTTCTCATGGCATATCCAATAATAACTCCTTCGGAAGCCCAACCAATAACAGCTAATAGTGTAAAGGCAATACCCTTGTAAAAGTCTGGATACAAGGTTAAATCAACTTTGGAATACCCAAGGGCTGCTGAACCTAATAAACTGATAAGAATTCCTACTACTGCTCTAAGAGATAATTTTTCCTTTAATATAAAATAAGACATAATAGCTCCAACTCCTGGATAAATTACTGAAATACTAGAAGCATAAGGTGCTGATGCATATCTTATACCTAATAAATATCCACTCATACCAATGGGAGCACCTATTAAAGCTGCAATCATTGTTGCCTTTCCATTATTGGTTTTCATAAGTTTAAAAACCTTTATCAGATCTTTTCTAAATAACAGTATTAATGCTAACCAAATAAAACAAAAACCATCATGGAAAAAAGCTTGAACTAATGGAGTTGCTTTGGAAGTTGCAAAAATAGCAGCCTCGCCTATTTTTCCCATTAAAACCGTGTCCAAACCCCATGCAAAACCAACTAAAATGCCAAACATAATTCCTTTTCTAAAATTATCACGACTAATTTTCATATCTACACTCCTTTATTGTTTGTTAATTACTAAATAAGTGGCCATATCATAACATAATTTAAATAATTAGTAAATGGATTTAAGAATTTAAACAAAAAAACATGATTTCCATATGGAAATCATGTTTTATATTAAAAAATTAAATTATCTATTAACCACATTTAACCAAATTATAAAGAGTATTTACTGGAATTCCAGTTGCTCCCTTAGGTAAATAATTTCTTGCTGTACTAATATAAGAAGTTCCAGCAATATCTAAATGAACCCAAGGTTTCTCATCTACAAATTGACCTAGGAATAATCCAGCTGTAATAGTGCCAGCTCCTGCAGGCCCAGAACTTGTATTGATTAAATCAGCTCTAGTACTTTTAATTCTTTCATCAAATTCTTTAAAGTGCGGTAAATGCCATAGATGCTCTCCCGCTCTTTTGGATGCATCTTCCACATCTCGCATAAAGTCTAAATCATTAGTAATAGCTCCTGTTGCCACATCACTTAAAGCTACGATACAAGCTCCTGTTAAAGTAGCAATATCAACTATTCTATCCGCCTTAACAACTGTAGCTGCATACCATAGGGCATCTGCTAGAGTAAGTCTACCTTCAGCATCTGTATTGGCAACTTCAATTGTTTTACCTGCCATGGATCCAATAATATCTCCTGGCTTATAAGCTCCACCTGAAATGGCATTTTCACAAGCTGCAACAATTCCAACCACATTCTTTTTAAGTCCAGCTAGAGCAACTGATTTAAGAGCTCCTATAACAGATGCTGAACCTGCCATATCTGTAAACATAGTATCCATGCTTTTAGATGGTTTCAAAGAATATCCACCTGTATCATAAGTCAATCCCTTACCAACAAGTGCTAGAGTTTCATCATCACTTTCTCCACCCTTATATGTCATAATAATGAATTTTGGTTCTTCATCAGAGCCTTGAGAGACTTTTAAGAAAGCTTCCATTCCCAGTTCTTCAATTTCTCTTTGTCCTAAAATTTCAACCTCTATCCCAACAGCTTCTAATTCTTCCTTAGCAATTTCAGAAAGTTTAGTTGGAGTCATTGTTATTGCTGGTTCATTAACTAAATCTCTAGCCAAGAAAATACCCTCAATAACTATTTTAGCCTCTTCTATTCCACTTTCAGCTTTTTCTTTATCTTCATCTAAAATATCAATATAAAACTCTTCAACTGATGGTTTTATTTTCTTTTCAGTTAAATATTTTTCAAATCCATATTCTGAATGAAGAAGACCTTCCGCTATGGAAAGATTTGTTCTTCTATAACAAAGATTATTAAGACTTGGTAATTCTAATCCTGCAGATTTAACTTTTAATCTCATAAGTTCTTTACCTAATTTAAAGAAAGCTGCTTTTAAATCTTCAAAATCCAACTCTTTCTCTTCACCTAGACCAAGGAAAATAGTGTGTTTCCCATCTGTAGAAAGATCTGAATAGACTTCTCCACAATCACCTTTAAAAAGTTCGTTTTCTAATAGAAATGAATAGATTTCAAAATCCTCTTTTAATGAATCATCTTCTTTAAAGGATAGAACTATCTTAACATCTCCATCTTTACCTAATAATATATTCATAAACTAATCCTCCTTTAATATACTTACATAAGTTAATTATATCAGAATAATGGACAAATACAAAGAATAGAGATATTATAAAGAGTAGAACACTTTTAGGAAGGGAGAATTAAATTATGGAAACTATACTATTTTATGGAATAGGGATTATAATATTATTTGTGTTAGCTAAATTTTTAACATTTCCTTTAAAAGTAGTTAAAGAATTAGTTGTAAATGCTATCTTAGGTGGTCTAGCATTATTACTTATTAATTTCATTGGTGGATTCCTAGGAATTAATATTGTAATAACTCCACTAAATGCTATTTTAGTGGGTTTTTTAGGTGTACCAGGAGTGGTTATATTATTAGTAATACAAATGCTATAAAATAATTAGTATATATATGGATTAATACTATAAAATTGTTTGCACAAATATAAAAAATATGGTATCTTATTACTATCTAGAATTATGCAAAGGAGGTTGTAACATAATGATGAAATTAAAAATGGCTGCAGAAGAAAGAAATGAAATAGGTTCTGGAGTAGCTGGACAAATTAGAAGAACAAAAATGATACCTGCTGTTATATACGGTAGAGCTCAGGATAATGTTCATGTAAAAGTTGATGACTCAGAATTCAGAAGAATTCACAGAGCAGCAGGGGCAGCAACAATACTAGGATTAACAATGGGAAATGAAGATGTTCCTGTTATTATAAAAGAAATTCAAAAAGATCCTGTAAGAGATGAAATATTACATGTAGATTTCCAAAAAATAAATATGGATGAAAAACTAAGAGTAACATTGCCAATAGTTTTAATAAACAGAGATAGTATAAAGGCACAACCATCTGTATTAACTCAACAATTAGATGAGATAGAAATCGAATCATTACCAACAGATTTACCAGGAGATATAGAAGTAGACGTTTCAGATATGGAAATTGGAGACAGTATATCACTAGCAGATCTTGTAATTGCTAAGAATGAAGATATTACTCTATTAAGAGATTTAGATGATGTAATCTGTTCATTAGCAGAATTCATTGAAGAAGACTTAGATGCACTAGAAGAAGATGATTTAGATCTAGATATGGAACCAGAATTAGTATCTGATGAAGACGATGAAGATGAATTATTAGACGAAATGGAACAAGATTAATAAATAGTAGATAAAGACAGTAAGCTGAGGTGAACTGTCTTTTTATATGTGAAAAGGCTTATCTCTGATAAGCCTTTTTTGTTATTATATATAGTAATACATAAATTTAAAATATAGATATAATAAACTGGATAAGTTATAATGGAGATACAAATAAAATAAATCAGGGGGAAACTTTAAGTGGATGGAAAATTTATTACCATAGAAGGTCCAGATGGATCTGGAAAGTCAACAATAATAAGACAGTTAAAAAAACATTATTCTAAAAAAAATGTGGATATACTATTTACCAGAGAGCCAGGTGGAACTCAAATAGGTGAAGAGATTAGAGATATTATATTGGATAAAAAAAATACAATGCTTGGAAAAGAAGCAGAGGCTTTACTCTATGCAGCTTCAAGAGCACAGCATATACATGAATTAATAGAACCAACACTTAAAGCCGGTAAGAATATTATATCTGATAGATTTCTACTATCCAGTTTAGCTTATCAAGGAGTTGGAAGGGATTTAGGAGTGGAAAAGGTAAGAGAGATAAATGAATTTGGACTTAAGGGTATCGAACCAGATTTAATCTTATTTTTCTATATAGATCCGGAGACTACTTTGAAAAGAAAATTTAGACATTCCAAAGAAGATAGATTGGAATTGGAAGGAAATGCTTTTCACAATAAGGTTTATAATGGATATATGGAGTTAATGAACAAATATCCAAAAAATATAAAAAAGATAGATGCAACACAATCCATAAGTCAGGTTAAAAGACAGACAATAGAAGCTATAGATGCAGTGCTTAAGTAAAAAATAGGAAAGGAGAATGAATCATGAAATTAATAGTGTGTATAGTTCAAGATCAAGATACTCATCCTTTAATAGAAGATTTAACAGAATCAAATTTTAGAGTTACAAAATTAGCATCAACAGGAGGATTTTTAAAGTCAGGTAATACCACTCTCCTAATAGGAATAAAGGCAGAAGAAAAAGAAAGAGTATTTGAAATTATAGAGAAAAATTGTAAAACTAGAAAAGTTACAACTCCATTAATTCCAGTGAGTATTCCAGGAGAAACATATATTCCACAGCCAATAGATGTTAAAGTTGGTGGAGCTACAATTTTTATGCTAGATGTGGAAAGACATATTAAAATTTAGAACGGAGGGTATTATGAAGTTTATAATAGCTATAATTCAAGGAGAATATATAAATAAAGTTATAGAAGATTTAATGGATAATAGAATTAGAATAACTAAAATAGCATCAACAGGAGGATTTTTAAAGTCAGGAAATACAACTCTCTTAATAGGTACGGATGATGAAGGCGTTGATCAAGTGGTTGAAATAATAAAGAGAAATTGTAAAGGTAAAAAACAAAAGATTAAATCAGAAGATGGAGAAATAGAAGTGGGAGGAGCTAATCTATTTATAGTGCCAATGGATGAATATATTAGAATATAGGTGGTTGACATGAGAAAAAATAATATTATAGGACATGTGGATCAAATATCTAAATTGAAAAGTGCTATAGAAGATAAAAATATTAGTCATAGCTATTTATTTCAAGGAGAAGATGGATTGGGAAAGGCAGAAGTTGCAAAATGGTTCTCTAAAACCCTACTCTGTGAAGAAAAGGGTATAGAAGCTTGCAATATTTGTAGTTCTTGTATAAAATTTGAAACGGATAATCATCCGGATTTCAATATTATCAGGCCTGAAAAAGGAATAATAAGAAAATCTCAGATAGATGAATTAGTAGAATCAGTTTCCACAAATCCATTTGAAAGTGATAGAAAGATATTTATAATAGATGAGGCTGAATCCATGAATAAGGAGAGTATGAATGGTCTTCTAAAAACATTGGAAGAACCTCCAAGTTTTTTAAATATAATTTTGATAACATCTAAGGAAAATGAATTGCTTCCCACAATCACATCCAGATGTGAAGATCTTAAATTCTATCCATTGGGAAGAGAAGAGATAAAATTATATCTAAATAATAATTATCAATTAAATGAAAAGGAAAGAGAATTTATAGCAGATTTTTCCAATGGGTCAATTGGATTTGCAAAGCAATTAGTGGATTCGGATAATTTATTTCAAATTAGAGATGAACTTATAAAAATTGTAGATTCATTAATAGAGGGAAATAAATCTGCAGCTTTAAGTAGGGAAGAATTTTTTGAATCCAATAAGGATGATATAGATTTAATATTAGATTTTTTAATATATTGGTTTAGAGATTTAGCTATATACAAGGAAACGGAAAATATAAATTTAACGATTAATAAAGATAAAGAAGTAGAACTTTCCAAGCAAAGTCTTATAGATTTTAATAAAATTAATGATATAATAGAAAATGTGGAAAAAACAAGAAGAAATATTAAGAGTAATGTGAACTTTATTTTATCTATAGAAATGATGCTTCTCAGTATATAGGAGGAAAGTAATGGTAAATGTAGTAGGAATAAGATTTCAGAAGGCTGGGAAGATATACAATTTTTCCCCAGCTGGAATTGATATAAAGAAGGAAGAATATGTAATAGTAGAGACAATAAGAGGACTAGAAATGGGAAAAGTGGTTATAGAACCTAGAGATATTCCCAAAGTAGACAATGTGGCACCTCTTAAAGATATAATAAGAAAGGCTACAGATGAAGATAGAGAAATCTATGAACAGAATGAAAGAGAAGCAAAGGCTGGAATATCCATATGTGAAGAAAAAATAGAAAAACACCAATTGGATATGAGAATAATAAATGCAGAATATACTTTTGACAGAAATAAAATAATTTTTTATTTTACAGCAGATGGAAGAGTGGATTTCAGAGAATTGGTTAGGGATTTAGCATCCATATTTAAAACCAGAATAGAATTGAGACAAATAGGTGTAAGAGACGAAGCCAAAATATTAGGTGGACTAGGCTCCTGTGGAAATAAAATATGTTGTAAAAGATTTCTAGGAGAATTTGAACCAGTATCTATAAAAATGGCTAAAGATCAAAGTTTATCATTGAATCCAGGAAAAATATCTGGAGTGTGTGGCAGACTTATGTGTTGTTTGAATTATGAAAATGATGTATATGAGGAAAAATTGGAAAGAATGTTGAATGTAGGCACTTATGTCTTAACACCAGAGGGAAAAGGAACTATTGTTTCCACAGAAACTCTAAAGGAGACGGCAAGAGTTAGAGTGAAGTTGGAAGATGGTATGGAAGATATTTTAACTTTTAAAATTTGTCAATTAGAGCCTACAAAGAGAAAAAAGTCATAAATACATTAAAAATTGAGAAGACTGTTAAAAATAATACAAAATAATAAAAAAGTACTTTTCAAAAAGGTATAAATCTGATAGTATAATAAAGAGTAAAGAATTCTAGGAGGTGGAAATATAATGGCATATGTAATTACTGATGCATGTATAGCATGTGGAGCTTGTGTAGATGAGTGTCCAACAAGTGCAATCTCAGAAGGAGATATATACGTAATAGATGGACCAGCTTGTATAGACTGTGGAGCTTGTGCAAACGTTTGTCCAACAGGAGCTTGTGTACCTGAATAAATAATACTTATTCATAATTAAAATAAGAAGACCCGAATTTCGGGTCTTTTTTAATATTCAAAATAAAATAATGGGAAGTGAAAAATATATGTTAGAAGATGAGAGAATAGATGATGTTCCAGGTACAGAATACAAGATTATTCAAAATAGTAAAAAATTCTCCTATGGAACGGATGCCATATTCCTATCTGAATTTTCCAATCCAAAGGGAAAAGTGGTAGATTTGGGAACGGGAACAGGAATAATACCAATAAGAATCTTTGGAAGAAAAAAAGTGGAAAAAATATACGGAATAGAAATTCAAGAGGAAATAGCAAATATGGCAAAAAGATCTATTCAGTTAAATGGATTAGAAGATAAGATTGAAATAATTCAAATGGATCTAAATAATATAGAAAAAAGATTTAAAAAGTCTTCAATAGATACAGTTATTTCCAATCCACCTTATATGAAGGACACAGATGGAAA